>CAWUXN010000374.1:0-3096 GCA_963926415.1 uncultured Loktanella sp. | reverse complement strand
CTGACCTATATCGACGAGGTGCATGCGGTGGGCATGTATGGCCCGCGCGGGGCAGGGGTTGCGGAACGTGACGGTTTGATGGGCCGGATTGATATTATCAACGGCACACTGGCCAAAGCCTACGGTGTCATGGGTGGTTATATCGCGGCCTCGGCCAAGATGTGCGATGCGGTGCGATCTTATGCGCCGGGCTTCATCTTTACTACGTCATTGCCGCCTGCGGTGGCGGCTGGTGCAGCTGCTAGCGTAAAGCATCTGAAAGCCGACCAGGGCCTACGCGATGCGCATCAGACCCAAGCGAAAATCCTGAAGCTGCGGCTGAAGGGGCTGGGCTTGCCGATCATCGATAATGGCAGCCACATCGTCCCGCTGATGGTTGGTGACCCCAAGCACACAAAGCTGATGTCCGACATGCTGCTTGAACGTTTTGGGATTTATGTTCAGCCGATCAATTTCCCCACCGTGCCGCGCGGGACAGAGCGTTTGCGCTTCACCCCGTCGCCGTTGCACGGGCCCAAGGAAATGGACCTTCTTGTCAGTGCTTTGGACAATCTCTGGTCGCACTGTGCGCTGAATCGCGCCGATATGGTGGGCTAATCTTTCTGCATGTGCGCAACACAGTTACGTGTGTTACATCCAAATTAATCGGTCTTTAAGAGATGATTCGACTAAAATAGAATCACGGTTTAGGCTGAACTAGGGGCAGGCACACGGCGGAGCGACAATGATCGTAAAAAGCTTTCGACGCGCAAAACCGGTTGTGGAGGTCGAATCAAAAGGTTTTGACGCTTTTGACACGCGACTTGGCGACATTATGCGCGGTGAACGGGCTACAATGGGTAAAAGCCTGTTGGATGTGCAGCGTGAGCTGAAGATTAAGGCTGCATATATTTCTGCGATCGAAAATACTGACCCCTCTGCCTTTGATACGCCGGGTTTCATCGCCGGCTATGTCCGGTCATATGCTCGCTATCTAAAGATGGACCCCGATTCCGCGTTCGAAACGTTTTGCCGCGAAAGTGGGTTTAGAACGGCGCACGGTATGTCTGCGGCCGCGTCTTCGGCCAAGCCTGCCCGGTTTCAGGCGCAGCGCACACCGATGGGCAAGGATATCTTCTCGGCCTCGGGGACGCCGTTTGTGCCGCATGACGAGCGGATATTTTCGGGGATTGAACCCGGTGCCGTAGGCTCGCTTCTGGTGCTGGTAGCGCTGATTGGCGGTCTGGGGTATGGCGGCTGGTCCGTCCTGCAAGAGGTGCAAAAGGTGCGCCTTGCCCCCGTGGATCAAACCCCCGTCGTGCTGTCCGATCTGGACCCGCTGGCAGGTGCATCGCAGATCGTATCGACTGCCGACGACTCCCCCGATTTTGCGGGTCCCTCGCCAGAGGCGCTTGACCGTTTGTATCGCCCGCAGGCGCTGGATGTGCCGGTGCTGGTCGCGCGCGATGCCCCGATCTCCACCCTGCTGCCGGGCACATCTGGCACGCTGGGGCTGCTGGCCGTCGATCACAGCCTGCGTCAGGCGCTGGCAAGTGCGATCGTTGCAACGTCGCTGCCTGGCGCTGCAAATGGTACCGTCCAGCCGACCATTCAGGTTAGCGAAGGCCCGGTGCCAGAGGTGCAGCTGGTTGCAGTGCGTCCCGCTTGGGTGCGCGTGCGCACGGCTGACAATTCGATCATCTTCGAAGGCATCATGAACGCCGGTGACACCTTTGCGCTGCCCGCCACCGAAGAGCCTGCGACGCTGCGCGTAGGCGAAAGCGGTGCGGTATATTTCGCGGTCAACGGCCAACATTATGGCCCCGCCGGTGTCAACGGCACAGTCACGTCGAACCTTGCGCTGTCGGCGGCAAACCTGACACAGACTTATGCTGTGGCCGACCTTGACCGCGACGGCGATCTGAAAGCGATCGTGAACGTAGCTGAGGCCGTCGTCACGGAATAAGCACCGCAAGGCGGTTGCTGGCAGGCGGCCAAGGTCATAGTTTAAGGCAAAGACCTTTTACGAAAGACTGTCATGTCGGACCTGAATTCCATTCGCCCTTGGCGCCACATCGAACGCCGCAAAAGCCGCCAGATCATGGTGGGCAACGTACCCGTGGGCGGCGATGCACCGATCACGGTCCAGACTATGACCAACACTCTGACCACGGATGTCAAAGGCACCATCGCGCAGATTCAGGCGGCGGTGGATGCGGGCTGCGACATTGTGCGCGTATCTGTCCCAGACGAGGCGTCGGCCAAAGCGCTGAAGCTGATTGTGCCAGAGGTCAGCGTGCCGATCGTGGCGGACATCCACTTCCATTATAAACGTGGGATCGAAGCGGCAGAGGCGGGCGCTGCCTGTCTGCGGATCAATCCCGGCAATATCGGCGATGAAAAGCGCGTGAAAGAGGTCATTAGGGCCGCGCGAGATCATAACTGCAGCATCCGCATTGGCGTGAACGCCGGATCGCTGGAACGGCACCTGCTGGACAAATATGGCGAGCCGACACCCGACGCGATGGTCGAAAGTGGCATGGATCATATCAAGATCCTGCAGGATAACGATTTTCACGAATTCAAGATCAGCTGCAAGGCGTCTGACGTGTTCATGGCTGCCGCCGCCTATCAAAAGCTGGCCGACCTGACTGACGCGCCGATCCACCTTGGCATCACCGAAGCCGGTGGCTTGTTTTCCGGCACTGTGAAGTCAGCCATCGGGATGGGCAATCTGCTGTGGGCCGGGATTGGCGACACGATCCGCGTGTCCCTGTCCGCCGACCCCGTGCAAGAGGTCAAGATGGGCTTTGAGATACTCAAATCGCTCGGCTTGCGGCACCGGGGCGTGAACATCATTTCTTGCCCGTCCTGCGCCCGCCAAGGCTTTGACGTGATCAAGACGGTCGAGGCGCTAGAACTTCGGTTGGAGCACATCAAGACGCCGATGAGCCTGTCCATCATCGGCTGCGTCGTGAATGGACCCGGCGAGGCGTTGATGACTGACGTTGGCTTTACCGGTGGCGGCAACGGGTCCGGCATGGTCTATCTGGCCGGCAAGCAAAGCCACAAGTTGGGCAATGATGCGATGATTGAACACATTGTCGAACAGGTTGA
>CAWUXN010000373.1:0-6480 GCA_963926415.1 uncultured Loktanella sp. | reverse complement strand
GTCACCGTTTCTCCAATCTCGGCGCTGACCCACAGCTCTGCGCCGTTTTTGACAAAGTCCACATCTCTTGGGCGGCTATCCACCAGCGTATTGGCATAGATCGTCTGGGTTTCTGTATCGATCCAATGCGCCATATTCGTCGTCTCCGACGTGGTGATCACGGTTTTGCCATCGGGGCTGACGGCCATGCCTTCGGGTTCTATGCCAACGCTTATCTGGGCGACGACGGTGCGGCTTTCGACGTCCACAACGGTGGTGATCGCGTCATCTTCGTTGGCGATATACAGATGCTTGCCGTCGGGATGCAGGATGAATTGTTCGGGGTCTTCTCCCGATGGCAGATCGTGCAAAATCTCGCCCTTGTCCGGGTCGATAACCTGCATCGCATTGTTGGCCGACGCCCAGACATAGACGACGGAATAGTCATGGGCAAAGGTGACTCCGAGGGGCCACTCCCCGACCACGATTGTGCGGGTGACCTGCAGGGTATCGGCGTCGATGGCGCTGTTAGTGTTGTCACGCTCGTTCGTGACCCAGATTTCGTCGGCCGCGACAGGTGTCGCCAAGAGGGTCAGCAGGGCGAAAGATTTCATCGTTATTCTCCGAACGCGGTGCAGGTGGATTCAGGACGGCCGCCGCCCAGCGTGTCAAGCTGTGTGACAGGGTAAAGCTGGGCACTTCGTCCCCCGTTGTACGCCGGATGTCGCCGGTAAAGTGCCCAAGGCGCATCGCCCCGCAGGCGCAGGCCGAACTTTTCGGCGCTGGCGCGGAGTGCATCGGCAAAACCCAAATCGGCCGGCGCGGGGCCGGTCACCAGCGCCACATCCGTCCAGCGTTTGGTGACCAAAAACTGCGCCAAAGCATCCGTGAGCATCGCATAGCTTGGCGCGGTGTGTAGCAAGTTTGCACGGCAATCGTCACCGCGCAGCGAATCTTCGGGTGCGGCGGCGTTGAACGCCAGCGCGCCGGGTAGGGCGTCGGCCACGGCCAGCACGACGGATGCTGGGGCTTGCACAACGACCAGCCCGGTCACCCCTGCGCTCGTGGCCAGCAAGGCATCCAGCGTCGGCGCGCTGACTTCGGCGATGCTATCGCTGTGGTCCATGAACTGACCCGTCGTCGCATTATCCGCCAGCCGCAGCCGTGCGCCCGCCAGCCCAAGTTCGGCCGGACCAGGGTCAATATCTGAGAGGGTCGGCGGTTTGCGATCGTCCAGCGTCAAGTAGGTCACTGCTACGTCGACTTGCGCCGCAGCCATGCCGGCCCAGCTGATCAGGCCGGCCACAAGACACCATTTCACCATTGTGGACTCCTCTTGCCTTGACCCTAGCACCGGGTTTGGACCGAGCGGCATACGACCAAGGTCGCCCTCCCCAAAGGCATGGCACAAAGGTCCAATACCTGTCAGGTGCCGACCCGGTTTATGACTTGGGTCAACGCATCTGGGAGGAGACGCCGATGACACCCCGCACACCGCGCCAGACGATGGCGCTGGCCCCGCTGGCCGCAGCCTTTGCACTTTTGACCGGCACCGCCTTTGCCGCCGGACTGCCGCTTGGCATGAACGAAGTCGACAAAGCCAGCTTGCCCGACGCGTGGAACATGGACGATCGGTCTGGCGGTGCATACCCGCTCCCGCTACCTTGGCTATGCGGCCGATGATGCGATCCGCGCCGCCCTTCTCGATGGCCGTATTGCAGCGATCTTCGCTGCCAACGGCCTGACCTTTGACGCGCCTCAGCGCTAAACCGGAGCTTACGACATGGAACTCAAGGACGAACGCGACATTGCCGCCCCGCCAGAAGCGGTCTGGGCCGCCCTGCTAGACGCCGACGTGCTGCGCCAATGCGTGCCCGGCTGCACCGAAATGGACGGCAACCCCGATGATGGCTTTACCGCCACCGTCGTGCAAAAGGTCGGCCCGGTGAAGGCCACCTTTAAAGGCGAGGTGACGCTGACCGACATGAAGCCGCCGCGCAGCCTGACCATCGCGGGTCAGGGCAAGGGTGGCCCCGCGGGCTTCGCCTCTGGCGGGGCGGATGTGGTGCTGACCGCGTCAGAGACTGGCACGCTGCTGTCCTATGACGTGAACGTTAAGGTCGGCGGCAAGATAGCTCAGCTTGGCAGCCGCCTCATCGACAGCTTTGCGGCCAAAATGGCGGACCAGTTTTTCGATGACTTCAAAAAAGTGGTCGAAGGTGGCGGCGAAGATGCCCCCGCAGCCGACGCGCCAGCCGAAGTCAAAAAGGGTTGGGTCAAGCGCCTGATCGGCAGCAAAGAATAACGAAACGAATAAGGGGAGGATATTCTTATGAAGGTATCGATGGAGGTTAACGGCCGTTTGGTTTCGGGAGAGATTGAGGGTCGTACTTTGTTGGTTGATTTTCTGCGTGAGGGTTTGCACCTGACGGGGACGCATGTGGGTTGTGATACATCGCAATGCGGGGCGTGTACTGTGCATGTGGACGGTGCGCAGGTTAAGGCCTGCACGATTTTCGCGGCAGAGGCGGAGGGTGCTAAGGTCACGACGATTGAGGGGGTCGCGGCACCTGATGGGACGCTGTCGTATGTGCAGCAGGCGTTTCAGGATTATCACGGCCTGCAGTGCGGCTTTTGCACGCCGGGGATGGTGATGGCGGCGATGAGTCTGCTGAAGGACAATCCCAAGCCCACCGAGGCCGAGATCCGGCATCATCTGGACGGCAACATCTGCCGCTGCACGGGCTATCACAACATCATCAAGGCGATCATGGCGGCCAGCGGGCAAGAGATGCCGGCGCTGGCGGCGGAGTAATTCGGGGGGAGGAAGACCCGGGGCTCTGCCCCGGACCCCGAGACATTTGGAACGAGACGAAGCAGGGGATCCGTGCTGTCACGCCGGACCTGCATCACACTCTGGGAGGAGCTTAAGATGCCCAAGGACAGTGGAATTGGCGCGAGTAGCAAGCGGCGCGAGGACGTGCGGTTTCTGACCGGCGCGGGGAATTATACAGACGACATCAACATCTTTGGCCAGCTGCACGTGCATTTTCTGCGCGCTGATGTGGCGCATGCGGTGCTGAACGGTGTGGACACCAGCGCCGCCGAAGGGATGCCGGGGGTGCAGCGCATCTTTACTGGCGCGGACTTCGAGGCGGTGGGGTCCATTCCCTGCGGCTGGCTGATCACGGACCGCCATGGCGATCCGATGCAAGAGCCGCGCCACCCGGTGCTGGCGCATGGCAAGATCCGCCATGTGGGCGAGCCGATTTGCGCTGTTGTCGCCGACACGCTGGCGCAGGCCCGCGATGCGGCCGAGGCGATCGTGCTAGATTACGAGACGCTGCCAGCGGTCATCGACATGAAGGACGCGGTCAAGGCTGACGCGCCGAAGGTGCACGACGATCTGACCGGCAACCTGTGCTACGATTGGGGCTTTGTTGAAGAGAACCGTCAGGCTGTGGACGACGCGATCAAGGGCGCGGCGCATGTCACCACGCTGGAGCTTGTGAACAACCGTCTGATCGCCAACCCGATGGAGCCGCGGGTCGCTGTGGGCGAGTACAACCGCTCTGACGATTTCCACACGCTGCACACGACGTCGCAGAACCCCCACGTGATCCGCCTGCTGATGGGCGCGTTTGTGCTGGGTATCCCCGAGCATAAGCTGCGGGTCGTGGCCCCTGATGTAGGGGGCGGCTTTGGCACCAAGATTTTCCACTACCAGGAAGAGGCCTTTGTCACCTTTGCCGCCAAGGCGCTGAACCGGCCGGTCAAGTGGACCTCGACCCGGTCAGAGGCCTTTATGTCCGACGCCCATGGCCGCGATCACGTGACCAAGATCGAGCTGGCGCTGGATGCGGATAACAACTTTGTCGCCGTGCGCACCGAGACTTACGCCAACATGGGCGCTTACCTCAGCACCTTTGCGTCCTGCACGCCGACCTGGCTGCACGGCACGCTGATGGCGGGTAACTACAAGACGCCGCATATTTATGTGAACGTCAAAGCGGTGTTTACCAACACCGTGCCCGTCGACGCCTATCGCGGCGCAGGCCGGCCAGAGGCGACGTTCCAGCTGGAGCGGGTTATCGACATGGCTGCGCGCGAGCTGGGGGTCGATCCGATCGCGCTGCGGCGTCAGAACTTCATCACAGAGTTCCCCTATGCCACGCCTGTGGCCGTGGAATATGACACCGGCGATTATCATGCGACGATGGATAAGCTGATCGAGATTGCGGACTTTGCCGGCTTCGAGGCCCGCCGCAAGGAAAGCGAGGCCCGCGGCAAGCTGCGCGGTCTTGGCGTGAACTGCTATATTGAGGCTTGCGGCATCGCGCCGTCGAACCTTGTGGGCCAACTTGGCGCGCGGGCGGGTCTGTATGACGCGGCCACGGTGCGGGTGAATGCGACCGGTTCCATCAGCGTGATGGTCGGCGCGCACAGCCACGGTCAGGGGCACGAGACGTCCTTTCCGCAGGTGATCAGCGAGATGATCGGCATTCCCGAGGATCAGATCAACATTGTGCATGGCGATACTAGCAAGATCCCGTTTGGGATGGGCACTTATGGCTCGCGCAGCTTGGCAGTCTGTGGATCGGCGATGGTCCGCGCGGCCGAGAAGGTCATCAACAAGGCCAAGAAGATCGCGGCCCACCTGATGGAAGCCAGCGAGGGCGATATCGAGCTAAAGGACGGCCGGTTCAGCGTCGCGGGTACGGATAAATCCGTGGCCTGGGGCGATGTCACGCTGGCGGCCTATGTGCCGCACAACTATCCGCTGACGGACATCGAGCCTGGGCTTGAAGAGACGGCGTTCTATGATCCTGCGAACTTTACCTATCCGGCGGGCGCGTATTCCTGCGAGGTTGAGCTGGACCCGGAGACGGGCCATGTGAAGATCGAACGCTTCAGCGCGGCGGACGACTTTGGCAATATCATTAACCCGATGATCGTGTCCGGCCAGGTCCACGGCGGCATCGCCCAGGGCATCGGTCAGGCTATGATGGAAGGCTGCGCGTATGACAGTGACGGCCAGCTGCTGAGCGCGTCCTACATGGACTACGCGATGCCGCGTGCAGAGGATCTGCCGTTCTATACGGTTGATCATTCCTGCCAGACGCCCTGCACCCACAACCCGCTGGGCGTAAAAGGCTGCGGCGAGGCGGGGGCGATCGGATCGCCGCCAAGCCTGGTCAATGCGGTGCTTGATGCGATCAACTCTGGGCCCGGCAAGAAGGTGGCGCATATCAACATGCCGCTGACGCCGAGCCGCGTTTGGGCTGCGATGCAATAGGTTGAGAGGGTGTTCGGGGCAGTGCCCCGGACCTCGATATATTTTTGACGAGAAGAAGGGGGGACCCGGCTTTTGCGTCACATTACAAGGATGAGACATCATGTATGCATTCGAGATTGAACGGCCCACGACGCTCGACGCGGCCAAGGCGGCGATTGCGGACGGCGGGCAGGCATTGTCCGGCGGGCAGACGCTGATCCCGACGCTGAAGGCGCGGCTGGCGGACCCGGAAAAGCTGGTCAGCCTGAACGGGATTGCAGAGCTGAAGGGGATTACGACGGACGGCGCGGGGCGGATGTGCATCAAGGGCGCGACGACGCACCGGGCTGTGGCTGACGGGGCGGGCAGCTATCCGGCGCTGGCGTCATTGGCGGCGCGGATTGGCGATCCGGCGGTGCGGAGCCGCGGCACGATTGGTGGGTCGCTGGCCAACAACGACCCCTCGGCCTGCTATCCGGCGGGCGCGCTGGCGTCGGGGGCGGTGATCGTGACCGACCGGCGCGAGATTGCGGCCGACGATTATTTCCAGGGGATGTTTGAGACAGCACTGGAGGAAGGCGAGATTGTCACGGAAGTGAAGTTCCCGATCCCGCAGGCGGCGTGTTATGAGAAGTTCATTCAGCCCGCGTCGCGCTTTCCGCTGGTCGCGGTCTTTGTCGCCAAGTTCGCGGACGGAGTGCGCGTCGCGATCACCGGTGCGTCTGGCAACGGCGTGTTCCGCTGGACCGAAGCCGAAGAGGCGCTGAGCGCGAACTTTGCACCCGAGGCGCTGGACGGCATCGCCATGGACCCCAGCCACATGATCGCCGACCTGCACGGCGACAAGCCATACCGCGCGCACCTGTGCAAAGTCATGGCGACAAGGGCCGTGATGAACGCAAAGTAAGGCGCGGCCTATGCGGTGAGCCTTGGCGAGCCGCATAGGCGAATTTCCGCCATGACCCATGCTTGGTCTGGAACGCGAAGCAGCAGCTGGTGGTTTCATCTGCAACGCCCGAATACCGGGCTGGTTTTGCAGAGGAACCCCATGCGACCCCTTTCATTGAAATCTACGACCTCTCTTGTGCTGTGCCTGTCGATGGCAACGCCGGTCTTTGGCCAGACGGCCCAGACAGCCTTTCCCTGTGTCACCGCTGACGGCCAGTCGGTCGATGGTGCGGACGCCCTTGCACGCGCGCTGATTGCCAGCCTGACGCAGGCAGACA
>CAWUXN010000372.1:0-3196 GCA_963926415.1 uncultured Loktanella sp. | reverse complement strand
CGACCAATGGACACGCCCCTATGACGGAGCGGCTCGCCCGGTGGATTCTGATGTCGCACGACCGCTTCGAAGGCGACGACCTCGTGGTCACCCATGAGTTCATCTCATTGATGCTGGGCGTCCGGCGGCAGGGAGTGACGGAGGCACTGCACGCGACGTGATCAGACTGTGACAAAGGCAATGGTGGAGGGTTTGTCCGGCTCAGGACCCTTGCGCGGGGGCATCGCCGATTTATTTTAGCACGTCACTACCCTTAAACTTGCCCCTTAACTTGCAGCGGAATCTGAACGCCCCTCAGGCGGTCGCGCCCCGGAGGCCACGTGGCTTATGGCCCTTCAAGTCTTCGTTATGGCTGCCGGAAATGTCCGCATCGCCATCGTCACGTATAGCATAGATCGGAGGCAACATTGATGTCTGACCAAGGAGAACGTCCCAAGCCGGCAAAGACGAAGGTCGCGCTCTCCCACGACGACAACGTGCTTCCACCCGCCCGGGCTGCTGCCCAGGCACAACGCGAGGCCGAGCTATTGAAGCTGCTCAACCCCACGGCCGTCCTCGAAAAAATCAAGAACAAGCCTGGTCGCTAGCGCCTCACCTGCACCGATCGCGACGATGTGCGTTTGACAACGCACGCCGGCGGGGATGGTCCCGTAGACGTTGGCGAAAAGGTGCTTGGCGGCGCGTCCGGCGCCGAGGGACGCATGGCCCGGCAGCGGACAGGGAGCCATGATCGCGGCTCGGCGTTGAATCCACGCATGCCCCTGCTCTCCTGGTCCACCTTTGTCGCGCGACATCCCGCGAGTCACCTGGTCATTGCCAGCCTGCCGGCCGACAGCGCCGAGATCGGGACGACCCTCGTCAGAAATCTCAAGGGCCAGATCGGCTTGTTCATCGGTCGGCTCGACATCGCGGGTGCTTACGCCCTGACGATCATGCGCTCGGAAGGTACCGCCGAAATTCTTGTCGGCTTCGAAAGCCGCGCCGACGCCGACGCGCTGGCTGGTGCCGTCCAGGCGAAAAAAACGGGGCGATTTCCGGAATGGGCAAGCCGAAAGCTTTTTGTGCTTGATGAAGCTCAGTCCTTCGCGCAGTCGACGACGAAATCAGTTGGTTGATCGCGCTGAACCGCAATCTCGGGATTTTCCGCCGCGGTGGGCGCTGGCAGTGCAGGCAATCTCAAACTTGCAAGTTCAGCAGGTTTTGAGCTATACTCCTGCTATCGTTGCGACGACGTGCGTCATGCGCCGGCCGCCCGGTCACTTGCCTGGAGCGGCCTTTTTCGTGCCCGGTGGCAGCCTGAATTTTCAGACAGGTCCGTGGAGTGACCCCCATCGACTGGACAGGTGTCAGGGCTGGATCAGGACAGGCTGCCGGGCGTTGTTGAACTCGAACTGAACGGGGCTCCAGTATCCGAGGGCGGAGTGGAGCCTTTGGCTGTTGTAGATGTCGTCTATGAAGCGGGGCAACCGCTCGACGACGTCGGCGTATTTTCTGTAGTCGGCGACGTAGACCTCCTCGACCTTGAGCGTCTTCATGAAGCTCTCGGCCTTGGCATTGTCGTAGGGGTTGCCGCGGCGGCTCATCGAGCCTTCGAGGCCGTGATCGGCCAGCCGCCTGCAGTAGGCCATGCTGACGTACTGGGCGGACTCAACCAGTCGTCGCAACACGGTTTTTGTCGATCTGTGCCAGGCATTGGTCAAGTGCTTCAGCGGGTGTTTTCCAGCCAAGCGTCTTGCGTGGTCGGGCGTTGAGCGTAGCCGCCACGGCAGCGAGGGCGTCCGGATTGTGCGCGCATAGATCCGTACCTTTAGGGAAGTACTGGCGCAGCAGCCCGTTGGTGTTCTCGTTTGTGCCGCGCTGCCACGGGCTTTGCGGGTCGCAGAAGTAGACCTTAACGCCGGCATCGACCTTCAGTCGTGCATGCTGCGCCATCTCGGCACCCTGATCCCAGGTAAGTGAGCGTCGCACTTCTTCGGGCAAGGTGGTGATGGTACGCGTGATCGCATCCCGCACCGCTTCGGCGCCGTGTCCCGCAAGCGCCGGCCCGTTCTTGATGCTTGGCCCAGCACCATGCCCCTCCATGCGTGGCAGGTGAAGCAACATCGTGTAGCGCGTCGTGCGTTCGACCAGCGTGCCAATCGCCGAACTGCCGAGACCCAGGATCAGGTCGCCTTCCCAGTGACCCGGCACCGCCCGGTCATCGGCTTCGGCCGGGCGCTGAGAGATCATGATGTCGGGCGAGACGAAGTTCTTACCGCGCAGGCCGACGCGCGCCCGCGGCGTGCGCAAGGTCCGGCCCGTTCTCAAGCAAGCGGTCAGTTCGCGTCGCAAGGCACCGCGGCCCTGAACGAAGAGCGCCTGGTAGATGGCTTCGTGACTGATGCGCATCCTCTCGTCATCCGGAAAGTCGACGACCAGGCGCCGTGCGATCTGCTCTGGGCTCCAGGCCCAAGCCCATCGCCGATCCTTTCGCGGCCCGTGTCGACGCCCCTTCCACGACACCGCGGGCCTCAGGATCGGTTTACCGCAGCTGGTACGCACGACGCCGGCGAGCCTCTCTTCCACATAGGAGCGCAAGGCTGCGTTTCCGGCAAGCTTCGTCGCTTTGGGACGACGAGCAGACCGCTCGGCGTGCCACTGTGCAACGGTTGCACGATAATCCCGGGCACCGCTGCGCGTGGTCGCATTGCGCCCGACCTCACGCGATATCGTCGAGGCAGAACGACTGAGCCGGCGTCCGATCTCATGCAGGCTATGACCCTGGACGAGCAGCAGCGCGATGTCCTCGCGTTCCAGCAACGACAGGTATCTGCCTGACGGCGGCTTTGCCGCGGGCCTGCACATCGCTGGTGGCATACCGCCTGCCTCCCGAAACCATCTGGTCCCCACAGGTTGCGATACGCCTGCCTTAAACGCAGCCACCTCGCTGCTTATCCCAGCCGCAATGAGCGTCCAGAACAGCTGCCGCTCGCTCCGCGTCGCCACCGGTGGCCGACCGGGTGACCGCAATGGCGGCCGTCCACATCGATCCGACCGTCGCTTCTTCTTGTCCATCGCAACCTTCTCCGTCGAAGTGTTGCGACGACTGCTTGAATCCGCCGAGCATGTATCGATTTAAAGACCGATTAATAGAACATGTTGTTTGAATTCAAGTGAACTTGATCTATAAATAGATCCTATTATTTATTTATGCTCT
>CAWUXN010000371.1:0-5743 GCA_963926415.1 uncultured Loktanella sp. | reverse complement strand
GGTGTCCAGAAAAACGTCCTGATCGGAAGGGCAATAGAACGGACCGGTCTGCGCGCTGGCATTGCCGCAGGCGGACCGCGTGACGCCGTGGAACAGCATCAGCTTTGGCTGCACATAGGCCCTATCGACCTGCTGGTTGAGAATGGCGGCCCAGAAGCAGGATCAGCACACCGCTGATTCCGCTGATGGCACGCACGACACCGCCGCCGCTGCGCCGTTAATATTGCGGCTGACACGCCGTCCTTGCCATTTCATCACAAAATCCTTTTCAGTACGGGGCCTTTCGCCGCTTGCCTGCAACAACAGTGCGACATGGCGTCGCTGCAATTTGCATCACTGACATAGAGCGCCGATGGCTTGACCTTTGCGCCGGTTCCATGGCCTAACCGCTCCGGAAATAACAGGACACCGCCATGCTTCGCCGCCTATATAACTGGACGATGTCCTTGTCCCGCTCGCCTCATGCCTTGTGGGCGTTGGCCATCGTCAGCTTTATTGAAAGCAGCGTCTTTCCGATCCCGCCGGATGTTCTGATGATCCCGATGATCATCGCCCGCCCGTCCCGCGCCTTTTTGATTGCAGGCATCGCAACGTTGGCTTCGGTGTTGGGCGCGCTTCTGGGCTATTATGTCGGTGCGGCCTTGTTTGATACGGTCGGCCAGCCGGTTCTTAATTTTTACGGCAAGGGTACGGAATTCGACGCCTTCGCGGTCAAGTATAATGACTGGGGTGCCTGGGCGGTCCTGATTGCGGGCATCACGCCCTTCCCGTTCAAGGTCATCACCATCGCATCTGGCGTCACCGGCCTGTCCCTACCAGTGTTCATCGTGGCCTCGATCATCGCGCGCGCCTTCCGCTTCTTTATGGTGGCCGCGCTGCTGTGGCGCTTTGGTGCACCGATCCAGGACTTCATTGAGCGTCGCCTTGGCCTTGTCTTCACCGTCTTCGTCGTTTTGCTGGTCGGCGGCTTCGCCGTACTCAAGTTATTCTGATGCGTAACACCTTGATCCTGATCGCCGCTGGCGGCTCTGCTCTGCTTCTGGCCGGTGCATTCGTCTTTCAGTTCCTCGGCTATCTGCCCTGCGAGATGTGCCTCTGGCAGCGCTGGCCCCATGCAGCCGCCGTGGTCATCGGCACAATTTCTTTGGCCGTGCCGGGCCGCGCCCTGCCGTGGCTAGGCGCATTGGCCGCCGCAATAACCAGCGGCATTGGTGCCTTTCACGCAGGCGTTGAAAAAGGCTGGTGGCCCGGCCCCACGTCCTGCACCAGCGGCGGTGGTGGCGGCCTTGCTGGCGACCTGTTGTCCACCGACGGACCGCGCTTGATCATGTGCGATCAGGTCAGCTGGGAGCTGTTCACCATCTCTATGGCGGGCTGGAACGCCTTGCTCTCTGCCGCATTGGTCCTGATCTGGATCGCCGCCACCCGCGCCCGCACATAAAAGGTATCACCATGACACAGACCCATTGCATTCTGATCGGTGCCCCTGTCGATTGCGGTAAACGTCGCCGCGGCTGCTTGATGGGCCCCGACGCCTATCGCACCGCCGGCTTGTCAGAGGCGATTTCCGCCCTTGGCCACACGGTCGAGGATCTGGGCAACCTGACGCCTGCCAGCGTCGAGGTTGCGCCGCACGCCAATGATAAGGTCTATGCGCTGGCCGAAAACATCGGCTGGACGCAAACCCTGATGGCCGCCGCGCAAGAGGCCGCACCGCGCGGGCTGCCGATCTTTCTTGGCGGCGATCACGCGCTGGCCTTGGGCAGCGTCGCCGGTATGGCCGCCCATGCGCAAACCCAAGGCCGCCCGTTCTTTGCCCTATGGCTGGACGCGCATAGTGATATCCACACGCCTAACACCTCTGACAGCGGCAACCTACACGGCACGCCTGTGGGTTACGTCATCGGCCGCGACGGGTTCGAGGCGTTTCCGCCCCTGCCCGCCCGTGTCGATCCTGCGAATATCTGCATGATCGGATTGCGGTCTGTGGACAGCGCCGAACACGCCGCCTTGCTGGACATGAACGTCGATGTCGTCGACATGCGCGTTATCGACGAAACCGGTATCCGCACCCCGCTCGCGGCCTTCCTTGACCGGGTCGCCGCTGTGGATGGCATGCTGCATGTCAGCCTTGATGTTGACTTCCTCGACCCTTCCGTTGCGCCCGCCGTCGGCACGACCGTCCCCGGCGGTGCCACCGTGCGCGAAGGACATCTGGTCATGGAAATGCTCTGCGACAGCGGGCTTGTTACATCGCTTGATCTGGTCGAACTGAACCCCTTCCTGGATGATCGCGGCAAGACCGCATCGCTGATGGTGGACCTAACTGCGTCCCTGCTGGGCCGCCGGGTGTTCGACCGCCCCACCCGCAGCCACGGCTAATCAATGCGGCCCGGTGCACCGCGCTCTCCGCTTTTTTCGTCGAAAAACCGGATAGCGCGGTGCTTGTGGCCAGCGTTTTGCCTAGAAGACGTTGCGCACCAGATCGGGTATCTGCTAAGGTTAGTAGATCAAAATATAGACGTCCCATCGGATAAGGCATTCACGTGAACGATACCCCGGAAACCCCTGAAAACGATGATGAAAACGCTACTCCGAAGTGGACGTATGACGGCCCGCAGGTCACGATCGAGCATGAGCTAAAGACGGCATACCTTGACTATGCCATGTCCGTCATCGTCAGCCGCGCGATTCCGGACCTGCGCGACGGCCTGAAACCCGTTCACCGCCGCATTCTTTATGCGATGCACGACACCAACAATACCTACGATAAGCCCTACCGCAAATCCTCGCGCCCCGTGGCCGAAACGATGGGTAAATACCACCCGCACGGCGATAGCGCGATCTATGACGCCCTAGTGCGGATGGCGCAGAATTTCTCGATGTCGCTCGTGCTTCTGGACGGACAGGGCAACTTTGGCTCCATGGACGGCGATAAGGCCGCGGCCTATCGCTATACTGAAGTGCGGATGCAGAAGGTCGCCAATTATCTGCTGGACGATATCGACAAAGATACCGTCGATTTTCAGTTCAACTATGACGGAAAAGACCGCGAACCTACTGTTCTTCCTGCGAAATATCCGAACATGCTGGTGAACGGTGCAGGCGGTATTGCCGTTGGCATGGCGACTAACATTCCGCCCCACAACTTGGGCGAAGTCATCGACGCAACCCTTGCGTTGATCGACAACCCCGACCTGACCAGCGAAGAGCTGATCGAATACATACCCGCCCCCGACTTTCCGACCGGTGGCTTGATACTTGGCCGGTCTGGCGCGCGTAAAGCGTATTTGGAAGGCCGTGGCAGCGTCATCATGCGCGCCCGCACCCACATAGAGGAAATCCGCAAGGACCGCTGGGCCATCGTAATCGACGACGTGCCTTACCAGGTGAATAAATCGTCGATGATCGATCGCATCGCTGAAGCCGCCCGCGAAAAGCGGATCGAAGGCATCGCCCACGTGCAGGACGAATCCGACCGTAACGGCGTGCGCGTAGTAGTGGAACTGAAGCGAGATGCCACTGCAGAGGTCGTGTTAAACCAGTTGTTCCGCTTCACCCCGATGCAGACGAACTTTGCCTGCAACATGCTGGCGTTGAACGGCGGCCGTCCAGAAACGCTGACGCTGGTACGCTTCCTGTCTTGCTTTGTCGACTTTCGCGAAGACGTCGTTGCCCGCCGCACCGCGTTCGAGTTGCGCAAGGCGCGTGAGCGGTCGCACATCCTGTGCGGTCTGGCCGTGGCTGTGACAAACATCGACGAAATCGTTGCCACAATTCGAAAATCCTCTGATGCGGCAGAGGCGCGCGAAGCCTTGATGACTCGCAAGTGGCCGGCGCAGGATATTCTGGAATATATCGCTCTGATCGATGATCCCACCCATACTGCGAACGAGGATGGCACCTATAACCTGTCCGAAGCGCAGGCCCGCGCCATTCTGGAGTTGCGCTTGCAGCGCCTGACCCAGATCGGCGTCAAAGAAGTCACCGACGAGCTGAAAGAGCTGGCCGCCAAGATTCGCGACTACCTAGAAATCCTCGGCAGCCGTGACCGAATTATGCAGATCATCCGCGACGAGCTGAACGAGGTGAAAACTCAATTTGCCGTGCCGCGCCGGTCGGAAATCGTCGACTGGGCCGCCGACATGGACGATGAGGACCTAATTGAGCGTGAAGAGATGGTCGTGACCGTCACATCCGGCGGCTACATCAAGCGGACCGCGCTGACTGGCTTCCGCCAGCAACGGCGTGGCGGCAAGGGTCTGTCATCGATGGCGACCAAAGAAGAGGACGTCGTCACGACCCTTTTCGTCGCCAACACCCACACCCAATTGCTGTTTTTCACAACAGACGGAATGGCTTACAAACTGAAGTGCTGGCAATTGCCACTCGGCAGCCGCACCGCGAAAGGCAAGGCGATCGTCAACATCCTGCCAATCGTGCCGGGCATCACCATCGCAGCGATAATGCCTGTAGACCGGGCCGAGGCGGAATGGGACGACCTTCAAGTCGTCTTTGCGACGTCCAAAGGCACCGTGCGGCGCAACAAGCTGTCGGATTTCACCAATGTGAACCGCGCCGGCAAGATCGCAATGAAATTCGAGGATGATCAGGCCGACAACACGCTGATCAACGCCCGCATCGCGTCCAACGATGACGACGTCATGCTGGTCACCAACTCTGGCCGTGCGATCCGCTTCCCGGCGACAGACGTGCGAATCTTTAACTCGCGCGGCTCTGTCGGTGTGCGCGGCATCCGATTGCACGGCGACGATAAAGTTGTGTCAATGTCCATCATCCCCCACTTCGAAGCGGAAGCCTCTGAACGTGCTGCATACCTTAAGATGCGCCGCGCGATGGCGGGCCTTGCCGACGACGCGGAAGTGTCCGATGACGAGGACGACGTGACACCCAGTGCGATCAAACCGGAACGCTATGCCGAGATGTCGGCAGCTGAGAACCTGATCCTGACGATTACATCAAAAGGGTCTGGTAAGCTTAGCTCTAGCCACGATTATCCTGTGCGCGGACGTGGCGGCATGGGCGTGACGGCGATGGACAAGGCGATGCGGGGCGGTGCGCTGGTGTCGTCCTTCCCGGTGGATATGTCGGACCAGATCATGCTGGTCACATCGACCGGTCAATCGATCCGGGTGCCCATCGAAGGCATCAGCTTCCGCTCTCGCGGGGCTGGCGGCGTTAAAGTGTTCGACACGGCCAAGGGCGAAGAAGTCGTCAGCGTCGCGTGGATCGCCGAGCAGCCAGACGCGGATGTGGATGTCGAAGAGCCTGAAGCGTGACCAACACGCCACGACGTTGAATTGTTAACAAAATATTATCAACCTACAATTTAATCTGGTGCCGGACAACTCCACCCAAGGAAGAAGGCGATCACTGAAGAGTCGCCCCTTAATTGAGGTTCGAAGGACTAATTTTGTCAAAGCCATGCTGTCTGCTAGCTTTTATGTGGCTGCAACTGCGGCAGCATCGCAATCTTTGACCGGCGGCGTTGTGTCAGCCACCTACGGTGGCCTGACCGACAGCGGTTACGACGCCGCCAGGTGCAATCTGTCTACCAGCGGCTAAGTCGGCTTTGACCGAGCTTTCGCGCTTCAGGGCGACATCAGCTACACTGATGGCGATTTGACCAGCTTTACCGGCGACTCCATCGCGCTGACCGGCCACGGCATCTGTCATGCCAACGAAAATGCGTTTTTTGGTGTATATTATGGTCAAGAATCCG
>CAWUXN010000370.1:0-3658 GCA_963926415.1 uncultured Loktanella sp. | reverse complement strand
GCTGTGCCTGCCGCGCCGTACCCTGAATGAAAAGATGGCGAAGTATACACTCAGCCGGTCCGATTACCTGTAGGCTGGGCGCAACTGCATCCAAGGACTCCCACCATGCCCTGATTGCCTCAATGCTTTTTGCCCTTGGGGCGTGCGACAGTGCGTATACTGGCCCTATCGGCAGCGATCCGGTGGAAACCTACGCCTTTGGCGCGGTGACCAACGTTCCGTCAGCTGCGCGCAGCTTTGCCAGGGTCACGGCTGCGGATGCGACCATCGTGCAGGACACAAACGGCATCTGCGATGCCTATTTGGCGATCGCGGGCATGCTACCGGGCACCGACTTTGGCATCGCGCCCACAACCGGGTCGGCGGTGCTGAGCGGCAGCTATCAGATGGTACAGGTCTCGGGGGCCAACGCGACCACGGACCCTGACACCTAGACCACGAACCACCACGAAGGCACGCTTTCCGCACCGCTTTATTTTGCTGCAGGCACCATGTCAGGCACGTCGGATGACGGCGCGCTGGTCTTGTCTGCGGACACACATGCTGGCTTTGCCAGCGGCTCTATCGGGGACGCGACATTCGACGGCACGGCAGGCACATTTGACTGGCTGGACGGCCCGGACGGTGCCGTCGCCGTCATGGACGGGCAGGACTCAACATCATTATTTGCAGGCGGATTCGCCATCGCGCAATAAGCGGGCCATGCACTTTGTGATTGTCTTATGACGGTTTTACCCTCTATGTAGGTAATACGGGGGGTTGGCATGACGATATGCGCAAAAGCCCGGTGAGATTCTCTGGACCAGTTTGACACGGCACAGCCGGTGGGCAGGTTCAGCTGACAATGATCGGAAACGGTCAAAAGAACGCCCAAGGTTAACATGTGCATCATTGTGACCGGGCATTAAACAGGCCCGCGTAAGCGGGTCAGACAAGGACCGCGATGCGAGGCGCGCAGAACAGTGACCAACAGACAGACGCCCCAAGGGGCAATGTCGTGGCCTGCGCACCCATCGCCTTAATCAGACATGACCGCCGCACGATCGCACCCCCTGGGTCCGATTTGCCGCGTCATGCGAATGGACAATATGAAGAAAATGCTAATCGACGCCACCCACGCGGAAGAAACCCGCGTTGTTGTGGTCGACGGGAATAAAGTCGAGGAATTTGATTTTGAGAGCCAGTTCAAGCGTCAGCTTGCTGGGAATATCTATCTAGCCAAAGTCACGCGGGTCGAACCGTCGTTGCAGGCCGCTTTCGTCGATTACGGCGGCAACCGTCACGGCTTCCTCGCGTTCTCGGAAATTCACCCCGATTATTACCAGATACCGGTCGCTGACCGTCTGGCACTGATCGCTGAAGAAAAAGCCTATGCCGCAAGCCAAAAGGCTGAGGACGACGCTGACGATTCGGCTGACGAGGCTGACGCCGCCGGCAACGACGAGGGCACTAAGCCCCGAGTCCGCCGCACCCGCCGTAGCCGCGGCCGTGCCGCAGCAACCACAACCGATGATGCCACCGCAACACGCGACGTGGCTGGCATGGAAACCATCGATCTGGATGACCCAGAAGAAGGCTCCAGCCCGATGGAGCTGGTCGGCGAGACGCCGGTCGACACGCCCGCCAGCGACGAAGTGCAGGACGACGACGATCAGTCCGATGCCGTAAACGGCAGCGATGATCCGCAGGACGAGATTGAACAAGTCGACAGCGCCGATGACAGCGACGATGTACGCCCCGTGCGCAAGCCGCGCCCCAAGCGTTACAAGATCCAAGAAGTCGTCAAAGTTCGCCAGATCATGCTGGTGCAGGTCGTCAAAGAAGAGCGCGGCAATAAAGGCGCTGCGCTGACAACATACCTTTCGCTGGCTGGCCGTTACTGCGTCCTGATGCCCAACACCGCACGCGGTGGCGGCATTTCACGCAAGATCACCAACGTTGCCGACCGCAAGAAGCTGAAGGAAATCGCAGGAGAGATGCTGGTGCCCGAAGGTGCCGGTCTGATCATCCGAACCGCAGGCAGCCAGCGCACCCGCAACGAGATCAAGCGCGACTATGAATATCTGCAGCGCATGTGGGAAACCATCCGCGAGCTGACGCTGAAATCCATCGCCCCCGCGAAAATCTATGAAGAGGGCGACCTAATCAAGCGGACGATCCGCGATCTTTATTCCAAAGAGATCGACGAAGTCATCGTCGCTGGCGCAGAAGGCTATCGCAACGCGAAAGACTTCATGCGGATGATCATGCCGTCCCACGCCAAGTACGTGAAGCAATACGCTGAACAGATGCCGCTGTTCGCGCGCTATCAGGTCGAAGGTTACCTGTCGGGTATGTTTAACCCGACCGTGCAGCTGCCCTCTGGCGGTTACATCGTGATCGGTGTGACCGAAGCGCTGGTTGCTGTCGACGTAAACTCTGGCCGGGCGACTAAAGAAGGCTCGATCGAGCAGACCGCGCTGAAGACCAACCTTGAGGCCGCCGACGAGGTTGCCCGTCAGGCGCGTCTGCGCGACCTGGCCGGTTTGATCGTCATCGACTTCATCGACATGGACGAGCGCCGTAATAACGTCGCGGTCGAAAAGAGATTCAAGGACGCGCTGAAAACCGACCGTGCACGTATTCAGGTGGGCCGGATTTCAGGCTTTGGCCTGCTGGAAATGTCCCGCCAGCGTCTGCGCCCTGGTATGCTGGAAGCAACAACGCAGCCTTGCGCCCATTGCCACGGCACTGGCCTTCTGCGGTCCGACGACAACGTCGTGTTGAACATCCTGCGCCAGGTTGAAGAAGAGGGTGTTCGGGGCCGGTCCAAAGAAGTCTTAGTTCGTGCGCCTGTGTCCATCGCCAACGCATTAATGAACGGCAAGCGTGAAAACGTCGCCGGGATCGAGGCGCGTTATGGGATGTCCGTACGCGTCGAATGTGACCTGACGCTGGTCTCGCCCGACTTTGCCATCGACAAGCTCAAGACCGCCACGCGGGTCGTGCCCGAGGCCATCCCCTTTGTCGCGCCGGAAATGGACACCAAGGATATGGCCGACGAGCATGTCTTTGACGAGGTCGAAGAAGAAGAAGTCGTAGTCGTAGCAGAGGCGGAGACCGCCCCTTCGCGGCAGACCGGCGAGCATTCGGCCGCCAGCGAAGACGATGCAGACGACCAGCCCCGTAAAAAGCGGCGTCGGCGTCGGCGGCGCAAGGCCGGCCAGAACGGCGAGAACGCTGAAAACACCGATCAGAATGGTGCAGACGTGTCCGATCAGGACGATGATGCAGAGTCTGATGTCGACGCGGCCGAGGACGCTCCGACCGATCAGGCCGCAACCAGCGCCGACGCCGCAACAACCGACGCGCCCGCTGAAAAGCCCAAGCGCACCCGGTCGCGCAGCCGTAAGCCAAAGGCCGATGCTATCGTAGCAGACGGCGATGCACCCGTCACTGACGTCGTGGCCGACGCGCCTGCCACTGAAGGTGAAGCAGAAGCAGAAGCAGAAGCTGCGCCAAAACGGAATCGTAGCCGCCGCAAGCCCAAAGCAGAGGCCGTTGAAGGCGCTGACGCCGATGCCGAAACGGCCACTACGGTTGTTGCGGAAAAGCCGAAGCCCGCACGCCGCAGCCGCGCCAGCAAGCCAAAGGCAGATGCGGCACCTGCCGTGGTCGA
>CAWUXN010000369.1:0-2600 GCA_963926415.1 uncultured Loktanella sp. | reverse complement strand
GGTCCGTCAAGGGGTGGTGCAGCCGCTGCTAACCCCTGTGGCGTGAACCGTCCGCCCGTATAGCGCGCGATATTCTCGGCCTGCGCCAGATAAGTCTTGCCGCGCGTGTGCAGCCCGGCGACCCAGCGCCACGACAAGGTGTTCGACGCTGGATCACCGTCCAGAAGATGCCGCAAAAAGAAATCTGCTCCCAGCGTCCACGGAAGCCCAAGCGTAAAGATCCAGATCGACGCGAACCACATCCGGGCATGATTATGCAGGTATCCGGTGAGCGCCAGCTCTGCTGCCCAATGGTCGAAACAGGCGATCCCGGTCTGACCAGTGCATGCGTCTTGCCACCGCGCACGCAACCCGCTTTGAGTCTGAACCTGGTTCCAATTGGCTTGCCGGTCCGTTTGATAGGCGGCCCAGATCCCGGGCCGCAGTTCCAGCCAGCCCTTAAAATACAGTCGCCAGGCGACCTCTGTCAGAAAACGCTCTGCTATGTCCGGGCCGTGGCGTATCAGCGCAGCGTTGATCACCTCGGCCTCGGTCAACATGCCGTGGCGCAGCCATGGTGACAGACGGCTGACGTTGTCATGATGGATTAAGTCGAAATTGCGCAGCCAGGAATAATCGCCCGCCGCTTTGGGGATGAAGTTGGCCAATCGGGCTAGCCCTGCGGCGTGAGTGGGAATGAATTCGATCATGCTTGGGGAAGTAGATCACTGGTGCAACCGCGCTACTGCGACCTATTGGCGACTGCGACAAATATGTCAAAAACATCAGTTTGGTAAACGAAGTATTCATTCCCGTCTGCGATGACAGAGCCAACTGCCCTTGAAGCCCTGCGCAGGGGTGCATAGACTTGGGCCTGACAAGAACGGACGCGCCAACCAGACGTCCAGAACCAGAGGCATTCCTATGCAAGATCCCGTCCAGACCTACATGAACCTTGTCCCGATGGTGGTCGAACAGACCTCTCGCGGTGAACGTGCCTATGACATCTTCAGCCGTCTGCTGAAGGAACGTATCATTTTTGTGAACGGCCCTGTCCACGATGGCATGAGCCAACTGGTCGTCGCCCAGCTGCTGCACCTCGAATCGGAAAACCCGAAGAAAGAAATCAGCATGTATATTAACTCTCCAGGCGGGTCCGTCGTCGCCGGGATGAGCATTTATGACACCATGCAATACATCCGTCCAAAGGTGTCGACGCTGGTGTGCGGTCTGGCCGCGTCCATGGGGTCTGTCATCGCGATCGGCGGCGAAAAAGGGATGCGCTTTGCCCTGCCGAACGCCGAATTCTTGGTGCACCAGCCGTCTGGTGGCGCACAAGGTACCGCCGAGGATATCCTGATCCGCGCCCGCAATATCGAAGCCACGCGCGAGCGGATGTACAAACTTTACGTCAAGCATTCCGGCCAATCGCTGGCTAAAGTTCAAAAGGCGCTCGACCGCGACAAGTGGATGACCCCAGAAGAAGCTGTGGAATGGGGCCATATCGACGAAATCGTCACAAATCGCGACAAGGGTGAGGACGAATAAGACCGGCCTGACCATCACAGGCACCTGATCGCATGCGCCCTAATGTGATTTTGGCGTTGTGGCCCCATCGGCGCTGTCCTAGTCTTAGCGACCAAGGACAGCGCGACACCAAAACGGCCTTTGGCCAAAGGACACGATAATGGCAAGCACCACCGGAAGCGACAGCAAAAATACGCTTTACTGCAGCTTTTGCGGCAAGAGCCAGCATGAAGTGCGTAAACTGATCGCGGGACCGACCGTGTTCATCTGCGACGAATGCGTAGAACTTTGCATGGACATCATCCGCGAAGAAACGAAATCAGCGACTTTGAAAACCGGAGACGGGGTTCCGACACCGCGCGACATCTGCAACGTTCTTGACGATTATGTCATCGGCCAGATGCATGCAAAGCGCGTGTTGTCCGTTGCGGTCCACAACCACTACAAGCGGTTGAATAACAGCGATCAATCCGACATCGAACTGGCAAAATCCAACATCATGCTGATTGGCCCTACTGGCTGCGGCAAGACGCTGCTGGCGCAGACGCTGGCACGCATTCTGGATGTGCCATTTACAATGGCCGACGCTACGACGCTGACCGAAGCCGGTTATGTGGGCGAAGACGTCGAGAACATCATCCTGAAGCTGCTTCAGGCGTCCGAATACAACGTAGAGCGTGCGCAGCGCGGTATCGTCTATATCGACGAAGTCGACAAGATCACGCGCAAGTCTGACAACCCGTCGATCACTCGCGACGTCAGCGGTGAGGGCGTGCAGCAGGCCTTGTTGAAAATCATGGAAGGCACCGTCGCCTCTGTGCCGCCGCAGGGCGGGCGAAAGCATCCGCAGCAGGAATTCCTTCAGGTCGACACGACGAACATTCTGTTCATCTGTGGCGGTGCCTTTGCGGGCCTCGACAAGATCATTGCTCAGCGTAGCAAGGGTTCAGGCATGGGTTTTGGCGCTAATGTCAAAGGCCCGGACGAACGCGGCGTCGGCGAAATCTTCACCGAGCTGGAGCCTGAAGACCTGCTAAAATTTGGCCTGATCCCCGAATTTGTCGGCCGTCTGCCGGTCATCGCGACCCTGACCG
>CAWUXN010000368.1:0-3671 GCA_963926415.1 uncultured Loktanella sp. | reverse complement strand
TGGGCCATCCCGGTACCTGACATTATGAAGCAGATCGCTGGTTTGAATTGGCTGGTGTTGGTGCTGGTGTTTGCGCTGATCTACTGTGTCATCCTGTCGCCGACTTTAGCGGTGGGTGTGTCAATCTATGCTGCAATTTGTGTTTGTATCATCATTGCATTGGCACGCGCTGGGCTGCCCACCTTGTGGATCGCGGCCGGCGTGTTTGTCGCCGCGTTGACTGGGCAGTTTGGGGGTCACAAGGTCGAAGGCAAGAAACCGTCGTTTCTAAAGGATATTCAGTTTCTGCGGATCGGTCCCGCTTGACTGCTGAGCTTTTTATAACGACGCGCCGGTATTCCAATTTAGCGTCATCAGGGGGCCGATACTGGTAACGACCCCCTGACGTGGTTTCGTGCTTACATCGGCGGCAGGATGACGGCGTCGATCACGTGGATCACGCCGTTGGATGCAGCGATGTCTGCGGTGGTGACGGTGGAGCCGTTCACCATTACGGTGTCGCCCACGGTAAAGGTCACGTCCTGACCTTCTACGGTTGCAGCGGTCATGCCGTCGGTCAGGTCAGCGGCCATCACGGCACCTGGGACAACGTGATAGGTCAGGATCTTGGCCAGCGCCTCGGGGTCTTGCAGCAGACCTTCGACAGTGCCTTCGGGCAGAGCGGCAAATGCTTCATCCGTTGGAGCGAACACGGTGAACGGGCCTTCGCTTTTCAACGTTTCGACCAGACCGGCGGCTTCGACGGCAGCGATGAGGGTGGTGAAGTTGCCGGCTTCAATGGCGGTGTCGACAATATCCTTGGCGGACGAGTGGGCGGCTGCGAATGCGCCGGTGCCCAGAGTGATCAGGGCGGCGGTCGTCATGAACGTACGGCGTAGCATAATGGACGTCTCCTTGTGTAAGTGGGTGCGCACCGATCCTTGGCCGCACCGAACACATATGGGCGGTGAAATCCGTTCGCCCAGTTCGAAAATTGCGGCGTTCTGTCACTGGTCGAGAGCGAGTTTTAGACTAAGGTTGGGTGCTTAGAAACATTCCTCACGCGCGTGTGATCCTTTGTGACGGGAATCTGCAGCCGAAAATGCTCCGCCGTTACAACTCACCCTCATCAACGTGAGAAACCTTTCAACGCTTTTATGCGTATATGCATTGAGAAGTATGGAACGGAGATACCTATGGCCCACCGCTGGACGAACGATATGACCCCCGCCGACGTGACACCAAAGTCGCTGTTCATGAATCGGCGGCAATTGATTGCCGGGACGGCAGGCCTTGGGGCGATTGCTCTGGCGGGCAGCGCACAGGCGCAGGACGCGATGACGCCGAGCACGCTGGAAGAGATCACTACCTACAACAACTTTTACGAGTTCGGCACCGGCAAGAGCGATCCCGCCAAGAACGCCGGGGCGATGGTGATCGACCCCTGGACCGTGACGGTCGACGGTCTGGTCGATAATCCCGGCGACTATTCCCTGGCAGAGCTGACCGACGGCCTGACAATTGAAGAGCGGATCTATCGGTTCCGCTGTGTCGAGGCGTGGTCAATGGTGATTCCGTGGCAAGGGTTCGAACTGGCAGACCTGTTGGCCAAGGTCGCCGTGAAGTCGGATGCGAAATACGTTGCCTTCGAAACCGTTGTGCAGCCGGAAAACATGCCGGGCGTGCGAAACCGCGTCGTCGACTTTCCTTATGTCGAAGGTCTGCGTTTGGATGAAGCGATGCATCCCCTAACTATTATGGCGACGGGACTGTATGGCGAGCCACTACCAAAGCAGTCAGGCGCACCGCTGCGCGTCGTCGTGCCGTGGAAGTATGGTTTCAAATCCATCAAGTCGATCGTCAAGATCAGTCTGGTTGCCGAACAGCCGGCTACGACGTGGAACAAAATCAGCGCACGTGAATATGGGTTCTATTCCAATGTTAACCCCGGCGTGGATCACCCCCGCTGGAGCCAAGCCACGGAACGGCGGGTTGGCGGCGGGTTGTTCGCGTCCCGTCAGGATACGCTGATGTTCAACGGTTATGATGAAGTCGCGAGTCTGTATGAGGGCATGGACCTCAGCAAAGACTATTGAGCGACGAAGAAAACGTCGTGCAAGGCTCGGCCGGGCACAAGGGTAAACGTACCCTCACTCACCAACGTGCCAAAGAACAGCGCGATCATGGTGCGGCGGTGTGCATTTATCCGGCCTTGCCGGGTAGCTATCAGACCATAAGTAGCGGCGATCAGAGTGATGACAAACAGTGGGTGGATCACGCTGAATGGGCCAAAGGCCCGGATGGTGTGGATGCCACGGCTGGATCGGGCGACAGGGACCACTATCGCTACCCAGGCACAGCCCAGCAAACGGTGCCGCGTCGTCCCCTTGCGCAGCAGAAATTACTACGGTCCGAGCACAAAAGGCTGCGACCGCAGCCTGACGACGACGACAAGGGGCCCGGCGGTCAAGAGCGGCTGTAGGGTCGCGGGTCTCACTGTTCATAAGTGCGGGTTCGGCCCACGCTAAACCAGATCAGCATTCGCATTTAACCGATATAAGGACGCGCCGCGCCATGAGCCTTACTCAATACATTAATAGCGGTGTCCGCCGCGTCCCGGCATGGCCCCTCTACATCCTGGGGGCCGCGTATATGTTGTGGGAGTTCTGGCAGGGTCTGAATGGTCTGGGTCCCTACGGGGTCGAGCCGATAAATGTGCTGGAGCGTGAATACGGTGAGATCGCCCTGATCCTGCTGATCGCGGGATTGGCGGTGACGCCGCTGCGCATATGGGCCGGGATCAACCTAATCAAGTTTCGCCGGGCCATCGGTCTGCTCGCCTTCTTCTATATCTTGGCGCATTTCATCGTGTTTGCGGTTCTAGACGTGCAAACCCTTGGCCGAGTGGTGACCGAGGTGATCAAGCGACCCTATGTCACTGTCGGATTCCTTGGGTTCCTCTCGCTGATCCCTCTTGCAGTGACGTCTAACAATTGGTCGATCCGTCGGATGGGGCCGCTGCGGTGGCGGCGTCTGCATAAGCTGGCATACCCAGCGGCCATAATGGGCGCGCTGCATTACATCTGGCTGGTCAAAGGATGGCCGCTAGAGCCGTTTCTTTACATGGGAGCGGTGATCGCACTGCTGGTCTTGCGTCTGAATTGGACCAAGATTCGCGATGTGTTGGTGCCGGGTAGGTGGCAGGCAGACCGCTAAGATCTAGGTCTTGTGGTTGGCGTCGCGTTAGCCACAAGAGGCCCGCTTGCCGAAGTCATTATCTTCCGATCTCACCTAGGGTCAGGTTACGAAAGTGTCGCTAAGGCATTAAAATAATGGACAATTCGCGACTGTCATAAAAAATGAGACTTTCTGCGATTTCGCACTTGCGGCCCCCGGCCTCTAACCGTAGAACCCATCCAACGAAGCAGCGAACGAGACGCTTCGGACTGCCAGATGGACCGAATAGAACACTAGACGGAACGCGAGGCGGTTAAGAAATTTTTGAGGTTTTGGGCGGGGCGCGCTTTTAGATTAGCGCATCTTGTTTCTTTTTGCCTCTACGCTGTTTGAAAATTTAGTATCTGAAGAGATATGTGGGCGGTTTGGTTCAGTTCGATGGATCAGACGTCTGTATATCGCGCTCTTAGGGTTTCGGCCCGATGATAGAGTGTCAGCTTCACTGTTTGATGTGG
>CAWUXN010000367.1:0-3529 GCA_963926415.1 uncultured Loktanella sp. | reverse complement strand
TTGCCGCCAAAAGCGGCGCCGATAGTCTGGTGGCCAAGGCACACGCCGAGCAGCGGCATGCGGGCTTCAGCGGCGGCATGGGTCAGGGCTAGGCAAATGCCCGCCTGCTCCGGCGCTTTGGGCCCGGGGGACAGCACGATGGCCGAAGGTTTCAGCGCCATGGCGGCCTGTACGTCGATGGCATCATTGCGATGCACGACGACATCGGCCCCCAGATCCCCTAGGTAATGGACCAGATTATAGGTGAAACTGTCGTAGTTATCGATAAGCAGGATCATGCGGTTGCCGGTCTTGGGTGAATTAGGGACTACCGAAGCCCGGTCGGGTCACGGTATAGTTGCCCTCGATATGGGGCAGGACGCAGGCAGGCGTCAAGGCCGTAGGCCGGATCCGGCATGGGTGCGACCGTGGAACGGGCAGACAAGACAGGCAAAGGCATTGATCATATGGCATTTCTGAAAGGCGCCTTCTGGGGTGTAGTCGTCGGCGGGGCCGGTGCAGTTGCCGTGTCGGTCATCGCACCGCAACCGGCGGGCCGGACGCCTCCGTCGGCCCCTTTGGTTGTGCTGGACGATGCGCTGCAAATGGACGCAGATTCTGGCAGCGCCGCGCTGCCGCAGGTTGCGGCGGTCGATGCGCCCGCAGCGACTGCGCGGGTCGAAGCCTTGGGTGTGCCGGATGCCGCGCCTTATGCGCCTGCGGCGGACAGTGACGCCCCGGCTGCGCTTGTGGCCGAAGATGCGCCTGCCGCGCCGCAGGCCCCTGCCATGCCAGATACCGCACTGGCGTCAGAGCCGGGCGGCGACGCGCCAGTCTTTCCCAATCCGCAAAGCACGGCCCCACAATTGCCAGAGGCCGAGGCGGATATCGTCGTCGATGCCACAGTAGACACGCCCGTCATCGTGGTGAAGCCCGTGCCGGACGCGGAAGAGCCAATAGTTGTTATAGAAGAGACCGCGGACGAGAGAAGTGTCGTGATCGAGGAGTCCGCGCAGGAAAGCGTCGCGCAAGTGACCGAGACGACGCAGACTCCGGTCACGGTGCAGAACCCGGACGCAGCAGATGCTGAACTAGTGGATGATCTGGTGGCTGATACCATGCCAGAGTTTGAGGTGATGCCAGGTGCGGATGTCATGCCTGAAGGTGATTACACTGCAGAGGCGGACGTCATTACGGAACCGGGACCGAACGCAGCGCCTGTGGCCGATACTGAAGAGCCGGCGCCGTTTCGGATCGATACGCCGCCCGCACCAGATGCGGCGCATCAGACAACCAAGCCCGCCAGTGACCCGGCTCCGACAATCGACACAGATACCGCATCCAAGCCGGACCTGCCCGCTGTTGTGGCCATCATCGATACGCCCTTCACCGGCTTACCCCGTGGCACTGGCAACGTCGTCATTCGCCGCCCCGGCGTGGCAGAAGCAGAGCCAGTAGCCCCGGCAGCAGAGCCGGACGCCGCATTGAGCGATGCCGCCCCCGCGCTGATCCGATATGGAGCGTTCTTTGACAATGCCGCAGGTCTGCCGCTGATGTCGGTGATCCTGATCGACGATGGCCGCATGGCCAATGGCGTGCGGGCACTGGCGGATGTGCCTTTTGCGGTGACGGTGCTGCTTGACCCATCTGCGCCGGGCGCAGCAGAGCGTATGGGTGCCTATGCCGATGCGGGGATCGAAATTGCAGCCCTTGCAGCCCTGCCAGACGGTGGCACCATCACGGATGCTGCTGTGGCGCTGGAAGGCACGTTTAGTGCGCTGCCCCGCGCCGTCGCCCTTGTCGCAACCGAAGACCATCCGATTCCCTCACGAACCGATGTGGTGGGCCGTGTGATGGGCGCATTGTCCAACGATGGGCGCGGGCTGGTGATGCCCGATGGAGGGTTAAATTCCACCCTGCGCGCGGCAGAGGCCGCCGATGTGCACGCCGCCATGATCTATCGCGATCTCGATGGCAACGGTCAGGATGCGCGTGTCATTCGTCGCTTTATCGATCAGGCCGCGTTCCGGGCGCGTCAACAACCGGGCGTCGTTCTGATGGGCCGAGTGCAGCCAGAGACGATCTCTGCCCTGATCCTGTGGGGCACTGCGAACCGGGCTGGGCAGGTGGCCCTTGCGCCTCTCTCGGCCACGCTGCTAACACAATAGGATGACTGAAATTCGCAAACTGCCCCGCACCGCCATGACGTTCTCGCCGCCAGTGATGGAGGCGCGGCGCTGGTTGGACGGTGTCACGCACCCGGCGGACCGGCCTTTGATAAACGTCTCTCAAGCGGCTCCTGTCGATGCACCGCCGCCGCAGATGCTGACGGCGATGGCCGATATCGTGATGAACGATCCGGCGGCGCATCTGTATGGCCCGGTGCTGGGTCTGCCGGACCTGCGGGCCGAAGTCGCGCAGCGCTGGTCGCGCGATTATGGCGGCGTTGTCACGCCCGAACATGTGGCTATCACGTCGGGCTGCAATCAAGCCTTTGCCGCCGCGATTGCGACGCTGTGCGCCGAGGATGACGAGATTATTCTGCCGGTCCCCTATTATTTCAACCACGCGATGTGGCTGGACATGTCCGGCGTCAAAACGGTGCCGCTGCAAACCGGCGCGGGCCTGATACCGGATGCAGGGGACGCTGAAGCGCTGATCACCGACCGCACCCGCGCCATCGTCTTGGTCAGCCCGAACAACCCGGGCGGCGTTGAATACCCCGGTGCGACCTTGTCCGCGTTCCGCGATCTGTGCCGCGCGCGGGGCATTGCGCTGATTATTGATGAAACCTATCGCGATTTCGACGCGCGCACCGGCGCGGTGCATGATTTGTTTACCGACCCGGATTGGGACGACACACTGATCCAGCTCTACAGCTTCTCCAAGGCGTATCGCCTGACCGGCCACCGTGTCGGCGCGATCACCGCCTCGCCCACGCGTCTGGCAGAGGTCGAGAAGTTCCTGGACACCGTTGCGATATGCCCGAACCAGTTGGGGCAACGCGCCGCCCTTTGGGGGATGCGGAACCTTGATCAATGGCTTGCTGCCGAGCGGGAAGAGATTTTGGACCGCCGCGCCGCGATCCTTGACCATTTCCCTCAACTGGCCGCCAAGGGTTGGCAGATCTTGGGCTGCGGTGCCTATTTCGCCTATCTGCAACATCCCTTTGACTTCGCATCTGACGATCTGGCGCAGCGGCTGGTGGCAGGGGCGGGCATCCTGTGCCTGCCGGGCACCATGTTCCGCCCGCCGGCAGACACGGCAGGCCAGCGCGAATTGCGCATCGCCTTTGCCAATATCGACCGTGCCGGTGTCTGTGAATTGTTCGCCCGGCTGGCCGCTTACACCCCCTAGGCCGCGCGCAGCCCTTGCACGTAGGCGGGCGGCCACTTATGCAGTCTCGACGTATCACGCGAGGGGGCCCGCAGATCATGGCTGAGAAGAAGCGCACACCAATTTCCGTCTGGATCGTCATGATCCTGATCGTGGGTGGCCTGTTGGGCTTTGGCACTGGCGGTTTCACCGGTGGGGTGCAACGGATCGGTAC
>CAWUXN010000366.1:0-5671 GCA_963926415.1 uncultured Loktanella sp. | reverse complement strand
CGGTTTCAGGCCGCTGGCGGCGCACCTGGTGATGTCGATGCTGTCGCGCCGACGCTTGATGCGGTGGTCATTGTCGTGGTGAACGGCGCGCAAACGGAGGCGGTGCTGTTCGGGAGTAACGGCGTCGCTGCCAAACTATCCAAGGGCACAGTCGTCGTCGCTTGCGCCACCATGGCACCCTATCTGGCCCGCACGCTGGCGCAGCGCTGCGCCGATTTGGGGCTGCTATATCTTGATGCGCCGGTGTCCGGCGGCACGTTCCGCGCGGCGGATGGCGAATTGTCGATTCTTGCCAGCGGGAGCCCTGAGGCCTTCGCCAAGGCGCGCCCCGCGCTGGATGCCATGGCGTCCAAAGTGTTCGAACTGGGCGATGCGGTCGGCGCGGGATCGTCGATGAAGGCAATCAACCAGATGCTTGTCGGCGTCCACATCGCCGCAATGGCAGAGGCGATGACCTTTGGCATGACCCAAGGCGTCACACCGGAGCAGTTTCTAGAGATCATCCCCCAATGCGCTGGCACCAGCTGGGCGCTGGAAAGCCGGGGGCCGCATGTGCGCGATGGCGATTACACGCCGCTGAGCGCGGTTGATATCTGGCCCAAAGATCTGGGCATCGTCATGGAGATTGCGCATGGCGAGAAGTTCGGCGCGCCGATCACTGCCGCTGCTTTACAGCAGTTTATGGCCGCCAGCGGTTCGGGGCTGGGGCGGGAGGATGATGCGGCGGTTGCCAAGGTCTATGCCCGTAACGCGGGGCTGACCTTGCCGGGGAAAGCGTAATGTTCGGTGCTATTGCGGATGACTTCACCGGGGCCACCGATCTGGCGGGCTTGCTTGCGCGCTCGGGTCAGCCCGTGTCGCTGCGCATCGGCGTTCCAGAGGGTGGCGACGCCGCCCCGTTCGAGGTGATCGCGCTGAAGATCAGGACATTGCCGGAAAATGAGGCTGTGACGCAGGCACTGGCGGCGCTGGACTGGTTGCAGGCGCGGGGCGTGACTCGATTTTTCTGGAAATATTGCAGCACGTTCGATTCCACGCCTGAGGGGAATATCGGCCCGGTGGCCGAGGCGATCATGGATCGCTTGGGGGCGAGACAGACGATCTATTGCCCTGCCTTCCCTGAAAACGGGCGGGCAATTTTTATGGGCAATCTGTTTGTCGGGCAGCAGCCTTTAGCAGAAAGCCCGATGAAGGATCATCCCCTGACGCCGATGCGCGACAGCAACCTGATGCGGTTGCTGGCCCCGCAGGTGAAGGGCGATGTTGCCTTGGTGGATCGCCTGACCGTGGCGCGCGGGCCAGAGGCGCTGCGCGCTGCGCTGGATGCAACGGAGGCGCAGCATATCATTGTGGACGCCGTGGCGGATTCAGATTTGCACGTCATCGCGGCGGCTTGCCAGAACGATATATTAATGACCGGTGGCAGCGCGGTGGCGATGCCTTTGCCGGACCTCTATCGCAAGGCGGGGCTGGTCGATGCAGTTAGCGGCGACGCCTTCACAATGCCTGACGGTCCGGCGCTGGTACTGTCGGGGTCATGCTCTGCCATGACGCAGAAACAGGTGGCCGCCTATGCAGCGGATAATCCAAGCTATCAACTCGACCCGCTGACGCTGGACGCAGGCGGCGTGCAGCCGGTGCTGGACTGGCTGGCAGGGCAGAGCGGTGCGCCGCTGGTTTACGCCACCGCCAGCCCGGACAAGGTGCGTGCGGCGCAGGATGCTTTGGGCCGCGAGCAGGCGGGGAGCATTGTCGAGAATGCGCTGTCCGCCATCGCCGTTGCACGGCGCGATGCTGGTGTACGGCGCTTTGTTGTCGCGGGCGGCGAAAGCAGCGGGGCGGTGACGCAGGCGCTTGGCGTGACCCGGCTGGACGTGGGGCCAGAGATTGCGCCCGGCGTGCCGTGGTGCGCGGCGGACAGTGGCGGTGCGCGCGTGGCGCTGGCGCTGAAGTCGGGAAATTTCGGGGCGGCCGATTTCTTTGCCAAGGCACTGGCATGAGGGAAGCAAAATTGCGCGAGATGATCTGCGACTTGGCTCGGTCGATGTATGATCGCGGTCTGACGGGCGGATCGTCGGGCAACATCTCCGCCAGAACCGAGGACGGCGGGCTGCTGGTGTCGCCGACTGGGTCCAGCTTTGGCCGTCTAGATCCGGGCCGGTTGTCGCGGTTTGACGCCAAGGGCGTGCATGTCGCGGGGGACAAGCCGACCAAGGAAATGCCGCTGCACAGTGCGTTCTATGACACGCGCAGCACGACGGGGGCGGTGGTGCATCTGCATTCGTGCCACTCCGTCGCGCTGTCGCTGATGGACGGTGAGCCGGCAGATAATTGGCTGCCGCCGCTGACGCCCTATGCGGTGATGAAGCTGGGCAAGGTGCAACTGCTGCCGTTCTTTCTGCCCGGCGATCCGGCGATGGGCGATGCGGTGCGCGGGCTCGCGGGCAAGCGGTCCGCCGTCATGTTGGCGCATCATGGCCCCGTAGTGGCTGGCAAGGACGTCGAGGCCGCGTGTTACGCGATCGAGGAATTGGAAGACACCGCGCGGCTGTCCCTGCTGACGCGTGGCATGGGTGCGCGGTCGTTAACCGACGCGCAAGTCTGGCAGGTGGTCAAGAAATTTGGTGTGCAATGGGACTGACGTATTCAGCGAACCTTGGGTTTTTGTGGCAAGAATTGCCGCTGCCGGACGCGATCCGCGCGGCGCATAAGGCGGGCTTTGCAGCTGTGGAATGCCATTGGCCCTATGACACGCCAGCGGATCAGGTAGCGGCAGCGCTGGCGGACACCAGCCTGCGGATGCTGGGTTTGAACACCCGGCGCGGGCAGCCCGGTGAAAACGGTTTATCGGCCTTGCCCGCACGACAGGCCGAGGCTCGTGCGGCGGTCGACGAGGCGATTGCTTATGCCGACGCGATTGATGCAGGTGCGGTGCATGTCATGGCAGGTTTTGCCACGGGCACGGAGGCCGAGGCCGCCTTTATCGACACCCTTCGCTATGCCTGCGCTGCGACCACGCGCACGATCCTGATAGAGCCACTGAACAGCTATGACGCGCCGGGCTATTTCCTGACGACGACGGCGCATGCGGAAGCCATCATCGCGCAGGTCGGTGCCCCAAATCTGCGGCTGATGTTCGACTGCTATCATGTGCAACTGATGGAAGGCGACGTGACGCACAAGCTTGAACGGCTGTTGCCTATCATCGGACATATCCAGTTCGCCTCTGTCCCCGACCGAGGTGCGCCGGATCATGGCGAGCTGTATTATCCCCATGTCTTTGATGTTATTGACGGCCTTGGTTGGCCGCTTCCCCTTGGCGCTGAATACAAGCCCGGCGGGGCGACCGAGCCGACATTGGGCTGGCTAAATACTTAAGCGCAGCTTCACTGATGTTTAAGAGAAAATAATTGTATCGCGCCCGTCCCGGTGGTTCCATCAGGCAACCAAGGGAGGGGCCACATGCAATCGAACGTCAGTCTTGCGCGCCGCGCTTATGCCATTCGCCGCTATGCGTTGCGAATGGGACAGGTGCAGGGGCAGGGATATATCGGGCAGGCACTGGGGGTCGCGGACGTGCTGGCCGTGTCCTATTTTCACGCCATGACCTACCGCCCTGAGGATCCTGCATGGGAAGGGCGAGACCGATTTTACCTGTCCATCGGCCACTATGCCATCGCGCTGTATGCCGCGATGATCGAGGCGGGAATTTTGCCAGAGGACGAGATCGGCACCTATGGCATGGACGGCAGCCGGATGCCGATGTCCGGCATGGCGGCCTATACGCCGGGGATGGAGATTACGGGCGGATCGCTGGGGCAAGGTCTTGGGATCGCCGTTGGAGCGGCGTTGGGGCTGAAGCGGAAGCAAAACCCGGCGTTCATTTACAACATGCTGTCAGATGGCGAACTGGGCGAAGGGTCCACGTGGGAGGCGGTCATGTCTGCCGTGCAGTGGAAGCTGGATAACCTTATTGCCATCGTCGATTTCAACGACCAGCAGGCAGACGGCAAGACCACGGCAGCACTCGCGCAGATGCCGGAAATCGGGCGCTGGTCCGCGTTTGGCTGGTTCGCGCAAGAGGTGGACGGCAACGATCTGGACGCTGTCGTCGCGGCCTTTGACGCGGCCCGCAGTCACGATGCCGCGCAGCCGCGCGTGATCATCTGCAAGACCAAGATGTGCAAAGGCGTCCCGTTTCTGGAGGACCGCGAAATCACGCATTTCGTGCGGGTCGAGCCAGACGAGTGGACCAAGGCACTGGCGATATTGGACGAGGGGAAACCGGCATGACCGAACAGGCATTGTCCCGCAGAAATTCGAAATTCACACCTCGCAAGGTACCGGAGGGCGCGCAACTGGCGACATCGGCCATGATCGCAAGTCTGGATGCCGAGGGGCGCAAGACGATTGCCGCGCCCTTTGGTCATGCGCTGGTCGATCTGGCAAAGGACCGCCCCAATATCGTTGGCCTGACAGCGGACCTGTCGAAATACACCGACCTGCACGTCTTTGCTAAAGCCTATCCCGACCGGTTTTATCAGATGGGGATGGCAGAGGCGGTGATGATCAGCGCCGCCGCCGGCCTTGCGCGTGAAGGCTTCACGCCGTTTGCCACGACCTACGCGGTCTTTGCCGCACGGCGGGCCTATGACTTCATCATCATGGCGATCGCAGAGGAAAATTTGCCAGTCAAAATCGTCTGCGCCCTGCCGGGTTTGACGACCGGCTACGGGCCATCCCATCAGGCAACCGAGGATCTGGCGATCATGCGCGGGATGCCGAACTTGACGATCATCGACCCCTGCGATGCGACAGAGATTGATCAGGCCACCCGCGTCATCGCTGACCATCCTGGCCCGGTTTATATGCGGCTGCTGCGGGGGCAGGTGCCTGACGTGCTGAGCGAATACGGCTATAAGTTTGAACTGGGTAAGGCGAAGGTGCTGCGCGATGGGCGCGACGTGCTGTTCGTGTCTTCTGGTCTGATGACGATGCGGGTGCTCGATGCGGCGAAAGCCTTACAAAAGGACGGCATCGATTGCGGCGTGCTGCATGTGCCGACAATTAAGCCGCTGGATACAGACAAGATCATCGCAGAGGCTTCCCGGGGCGGCAGGCTGGTCGTAACGGCCGAAAACCACTCTGTCGTCGGCGGATTGGGCGAGGCGGTCGCCGCAAACCTGATGCGCGCGGGTGTGCATGTGCAGTTCCGTCAGATTGGACTACCCGATGCGTTTCTGGACGCGGGCGCGCTGCCGACGTTGCACGATCAATACGGAATCTCGGTCAGCGCTGTGACCGCATCAGTAAAGGGCTGGCTATGAAGCTTTTGGACGGCAAAACCGCGATCATCACCGGGGCGGCATCCCGTAACGGGCTGGGAAAAGCGACGGCGCGGCTGTTCGCGCAGCATGGCTGCCGAGTCGCGATCCTTGATCTGGACGTAGACGAAGCGCGCGAGGCGGCTGCCGATCTGCCCGGCTCCGGCCACAGCGGCCACATCTGCGATGTCACCGACAAAGCGGCCTGCGAAGCGGTTGCGGCAGAGGTCATAGCCGTTTTTGGCCAGGTTGATATTTTGGTGAATAACGCAGGAATCACCCAACCGCTGAAGCTGATGGATATCGCACCCGTCAACTATGACGCCGTGCTGGACGTGAACCTGCGC
>CAWUXN010000365.1:0-3722 GCA_963926415.1 uncultured Loktanella sp. | reverse complement strand
CCGGGGGCTGTGTGGCACATACCCACTTCAAGCCAATCGGCCAGCGGTGTGGGGCCACCGCGCGCCGTGTCGCGGCCGGGGTCCGCAGCGGCGGCCCCTTTGCTGCGGTCGAAATTGGGCGAGTTTATGAGTGCGTGATTTTATTGGCGCTGGCGCACGCCTTCGGGCAGGTCGCGCAGATCGGCGGTGTGGATTTATGCGGGAATGCGAGCCTCGGCCGCGTTGCGGCGGGCTAGGGCGGCGTAGCTGTCCTGAAGTTCGATCCCGGTGCAATCCAGTCCGAGCACGCGGGTCGCGGCGCAAAGCATCGCGGTGCCAACGCCGCAGCTCAGATCCAGCAGGCTTTGCCAGGGTGCGGCGGGTACGGCGGCGGCCAGCAGGACGGGATAGATCCCGGCGCGGTAGCCCCGGCGCGGTAGCCACAGGTGCAACCGACCGCACAGAAAGCCATACTGCGTCAGATCATCCGTCACGCAGAGATTTCGATTTCAGCGTCCCGCATTACTGCGCGGGCCATGAATAGATCGCGGTCCGCGACCATCACCCGGCGCGGCAATATGCCAATGCTGCCGTCAAGGATGCTCATGTTTACGTCAAACTCAAAGCAGGCTATATCCTCGGTGTCCAGAAGAGCGGTGGCAAGGGCGATGACCGTAGGGTCGTTGGTTCGCAGGAGTTCTTTCATGGAACCTTATCTAGGCCGCGTCTGCGGTACTGTCCATTCAGCGCTGGAACCACCATGAGCCTTGATCACGCTGCCACCAAACCCCACGAACGTCTGGCTGCGGCGCTGGCCGATGAAATGACCGCCGTAAACGACATGATCGCGACGCGCATGGCGTCCGAACATGCGCCGCGCATCCCCGAAGTCACCGCGCATCTGGTCGGTGCAGGCGGCAAGCGTTTGCGCCCGATGCTGACGTTGGCTGCGGCGCGGATGTGTGGCTATGATGGCCCGTTCCATGTGCATCTGGCGGCCACCGTCGAGTTTATTCACACCGCGACCCTGCTGCATGACGATGTGGTGGACGAAAGCGACAAGCGGCGCGGGCGCCCCACAGCGAACTTGCTGTGGGACAACACCTCTAGCGTTTTGGTTGGCGATTATCTGTTTGCCCGCAGCTTTCAGTTGATGGTGGAAACCGGGTCGCTACGCGTGCTGGATATTCTAGCCAACGCCTCTGCCACGATTGCCGAAGGTGAAGTGCTGCAGCTGACTGCGGCGCGCAACATCAAGACGACGGAAGACACCTATCTGAAGGTCGTGCGCGGCAAGACGGCAGCGCTGTTTTCGGCCGCCACACAGGTGGGCGGCGTGATCGCTGCCGCGCCAGAGGCGCAGATCGCCGCGCTTTATGCTTACGGCGACGCGCTGGGCATCGCGTTTCAGATCGTGGACGACCTGCTGGACTGGCAGGGCGGGGCTGGCATCGGCAAGAATGTCGGTGACGATTTCCGAGAGGGCAAGCTGACCATGCCCGTGATCCGCGCCATCGCGGCGGGCGACACGATTGACAATGTGTTCTGGACCCGGACGCTGGAAAAACGGGTGCAGGAACCGGGCGATCTGGAGCACGCGCTGTCTTTGCTGAAGGACTACGGCACGCTGGACAGCACGCGGGATGATGCGCTGATGTGGACGGACCGGGCCAAGGACGCGCTAAAGACGTTCCCGGACCACGAAATCAAGGACATGCTGATCGATCTGGCCGATTACGTCGTCGCCCGGCTGGTCTGAGCCCTAGGCGCGCAGCACAGCTGCGGGCGCAACCCACCACCCCATTTCAGCGACCTGAACGGCGCGGGCGGCAAGCCGCGCCGTGGCCATGTCGGTCACCAGCGCCCAGCAGGTTGCGCCAGAGCCTGACAGACCCGTAGCCTTGACTGCGGGCAGCTTGCGCAGGCGGTCCAGTACGTCGTCGATCTGCGGCGCGATCTGGCGGGCGGGGTCCAGCAGGTCGTTGCGCTGCAAGGTCAGCCAATGGGCGAAACCGTCCAAATCCATCCCCTCTGGCACGGCACCCATTGCAGGATTTTTATGTGATGTCAGCGTCTTGAATACAGCCGGGGTCGGGGTTTCGACCTTAGGGTTCACCAGCACAAGCGCACAATCTGGCAGTCGCGGGGCGGGGGATACTTCGTCGCCGATGCCGCGCATGCGCAACGGGCCGGGGCCGGACAGGCACACGGGCACATCTGCACCAAGGGCCGCAGCCGCCGGGTGATCGGCGGGCAGGGGCGCGACGTTCCAGAATTTGGCCAGCAGGCCCAGTGCGGTCGCCGCGTCAGACGATCCACCGCCGATGCCTGCGGAATGGGGTAACGTCTTGTCCAGCTGTATCGTTGCGCCGCGATCGACGCCGCGCAGGCCCGCTAGCGCGCGGGCAGCCTGCATCACAAGGTTGCGGTCGTCGGCGGGCACGCCCATGGAAAAGGGACCGCCAACGTTCAGGCGAAGATCGGGGCTGGGTTTCAGGGTCAGCTGATCGCCGACGTCCGCAAAAACGACCAGCGAATCCAGCAGATGATAGCCGCCATCGCGCTGCCCGGTCACATGAAGCGTCAGGTTGACCTTGGCCGGTGCGGTTGCCGTCAGGCGGGTCACGGACGGGCGTCGGTCAGTTCGGGGCGTGTCGCGTCCAAGCCTTCGTCTTGGCGCACGGCGTCAAGGCCGTGGGCCAGCTTGGCACGGATGCGGGCGGCTAGGTCTTCCTCTGGGTCAAAGGACTGGGCACGCAGCCACTGGAAACGCGCCTCTCTTTCGCGGCCGACGGCCCAATACGCGTCGCCAAGGTGGTCGTTGACGATGGGGTCTGTCGCCTCGAGCACGGCGGCGCGTTCCAGCGGGGCGACGGCATCATCATAGCGGCCCAGCTTGAAATAGACCCAGCCGAGCGAATCCACGATTGCGCCACTGTCAGGCTGATCAGCGACGGCGCGTTCGATCATATCAAGCGCTTCGTCCAGTTTTTCGCCTCGTTCGACCAGTGAATAGCCAAGGTAGTTCAGCACCTGCGGTTGATCGGGGGCAATGGCGAGGGCGGCGCGGAAGTCGGATTCGGCCTGATCCCAGTCACCGATATCATGGGCGACAATGGCGCGGGTGTAATGGACAACCCATCGGTTCGGGTCGGTTTCGGGGTACAGGTCCAGCGCGGCGCCGTAGGCGGCGATCGCGCCGGCGTTGTCGCCAGTGTCGCGAAGCACATCGCCAAGTCGTGATTGGACGAAAGGGAGGTTGGGGCGTGCGCGGGCCAGCGCCTGCGCGACCTCTGCGGCGACGTCGAATTGTCCGGACTGGCGCAGGGTATCGATGCGCCCGATTTCGGCGTTCACAAAGCTGGGGTCGTCCTGCGGCACGGTGGCAAAGGCCGCTGCTGCCATATCAAAGCGGCCCATGTTTTGCAGCAAGCCGGCGGTTAGCATCGCCGCATCGGCGTTGCCGGGGGCCAAATACTGCGCGACGCGGGCGTATTGCAGGGTGTAATCCTCGCGTGCCTCAGTGGACAGTAGGCTGGCGATCATAAAGGCGACCTCTGCCACGCCTTGACGGGGGCTGGTGACCAGATCGAAGGGAATGGCGTCATTGCCATCAAGGCGCGCCTGCAGGGCGGCGATGGACGGGTCCAGCGTGTCGCCGAATATGGTGGTCAGCAGGGCGCTGGCATCGGGGTTGCGGCCCAGTTGCGACAGGACCTGCGCATGGGCGACGGCGGCGCGGG
>CAWUXN010000364.1:0-4622 GCA_963926415.1 uncultured Loktanella sp. | reverse complement strand
ATGATGTTTTTCGCGTCCGTGGTCGCAGGGGCGACGATATGGCTGTAGTCGCCAGCCAGCGACACGATCAGATCGGCTACAGGTTCGGCCAGGCGGTGGCCATAAAGCACGTCTTCAGCGCAAAGAACTTTGGCCACGCCGTCGATTTTCGCTGCTTCGTCCGCCGCCGCCTTGCAGTTCGCACCAGTGCACAGCACAGTTACATCGCCCAAAGGCGCCGCAGCGGTCACGGCCTTGGCGGTTGCATCAACGGCTAGTTCGCCGTCATTCACTTCGGCCAAAAGTAGAACAGCCATTATACAGCCCCCGCTTCTTTAAGTTTCGCGACAAGTTCGTCGACGGATTTTACGATGATACCGGCTGCACGCGTTGCCGGTTCGGTTGTCTTGATCACAGTCAGGCGCGGGCTTGCGTCGACGCCGTAATCGGCGGGCGTCTTTTCATCCAGCGGCTTTTTCTTGGCCTTCATGATGTTCGGAAGCGACGCGTAACGGGGCTCGTTCAAACGCAGGTCAACGGTCACAATTGTCGGCATCTTGACCTTGATGGTCTGCAGGCCGCCGTCAACTTCGCGCGTCACAGTCGCATGATCTCCGTCGATACCAACTTCTGACGCAAAGGTCGCTTGGCTCCAGCCTAGAAGGGCTGCAAGCATTTGGCCGGTGGCATTCATGTCATTGTCGATCGCCTGCTTGCCGCAGATCACGAGGCCTGGCTGCTCTTCGTCGACGATTGCTTTCAGGATCTTGGCGACAGCCAGCGGTTCGATATCCGTGTGCACATCGTCAGCGGCCACGACCAAAATCGCCCGGTCGGCCCCCATGGCGAGTGCGGTGCGCAGGGTTTCCTGCGCTTGCTTGACGCCGATAGAGACTGCGATGACTTCTTCGACTTTGCCCGCTTCACGCAAGCGGATAGCCTCTTCGACGGCGATTTCGTCGAAGGGGTTCATCGACATCTTTACGTTAGCCAGATCGACACCGGAACCGTCCGCCTTGACGCGGACCTTCACGTTATAGTCGATCACGCGTTTGATCGGCACCAATACCTTCATCGCGTATCACTCCCATGGTTTTTCAAATCTTGCCTTTTGAGATAGCAACCGCGCCTGAAAGGCAACAGGGCAAAATGGCTGTGACGCAGAGTCCTTAGGTGGACATCAACCTGTTACCGCTAACCTGCGGGGGGGCTAGCGGTTCGCCCCCGGCACCCAAAGCACGTCCGCGCGGCCATCATCATTGGCAATACGGCTGGCTTGGAAAAACCAGTCGGATAGGCGGTTGAGGTATTTCAGCGCGGCAGGGTTCACATCGTTCTGCGCCGCAAGTGCGACGCACAGGCGCTCTGCGCGGCGCGAGACAGTGCGGCATAGGTGCAGATACGCGGCCAGCGGCGATCCGCCCGGCAGGACAAAGCTGCGCAACGGCTCTACCGCTTGCGTCATTGCATCGATCTGCGATTCGAGGCGGTCCACTTGCGCATCGGTCATGCGCAGAGGCGGGTATTTCGCGCTGGTATCGGCCGCCATGTCGGGGCGGCACAGGTCAGCTCCCAAATCGAACAAATCGTTCTGTATCATGGCAAGTTGCGCATCCATGTCTCCGTCCGCATGCAGGCGCGCCAAACCGACGACGGCATTTGTTTCGTCCACAGTGCCGTAGGTATTAACCCGGTCATCGTATTTCTTGACCCGGTTGCCATTCCCCAGCGCGGTTTCACCCGCATCGCCGGTGCGCGTATAAATTTTGTTCAGAACTACCATGATTCAGGATCCTCGGAAATAAACGAATAAAAGGATTAGGGCGATCGCAACGGCCTGAAGCCCGACACGCCAGCGCATGATCTTGTTCGCGTTCTTGCGATTGTATTCGCCGCCTTTGCCAAAGCTGCCGATGCCCAGAATCAGGACGGCCAGAACTGCGAGGCAGGCGATGGCGACCAGAATGAAAAGTGGATCGTTGGCCATGGTTCCCCCAGTGTTATACTGTTTGCCGACATAGCATCGGGCGGCCCGAAGGCCAGACCGGTCAGTTGCGTGAAATCAGCGCATCCTGCGCCCAAGTCGGTAGAAGCCGACGCATGATGGCTGCTAGATAGGTCGGGACAGTGATGAAATATCGCGCCTTTGGCTTTGGGTGTTCAAGTGCTTGGCGCAGTTTCGCGGTTACGGCGCTGGCAGGCAGCTGGAATTTGTCCTCGCTTTCCTCGTAAAGGCGCTTGGTCAATTCGGGATATTGCGCGGCGCGGGCAGAGGTTTCCGGTGTGAACCAGCGTTCAAAGTGCGGAATTGCGTTCTCTCGAATGCGCGAAGCGATCGGGCCGGGTTCGAGCAGGATCACCTTGATTGACGTATCGCGCATTTCGAGTCGCAGCACATCGGTCAAGCCTTCGAGCGCGAATTTTGTGGCAACGTAAGCCCCGCGCCATTTATAGCCGACCAGCCCAAGGACAGACGAACAGTTCACGATTCGCCCGTGTCCTTGCGCGCGCATGACCGGAATGACCCGGCAGGTCAGGTCGTGCACACCAAAGAGGTTGGTTTGGAAAATCGCTTCTAGCCCGCCGCGGGGCAAATCCTCGACAGCGCCGGGGCAGGCAAAGGCCCCGTTGTTGTAAAGCGCATCAAGGGTGCCGCCGGTTGCGGTCAGCACCTCTGCCAGCCCGGCGGCGATGCTGTCTGTGTCGGCATAGTCAATCTGCGGGCTGTCGAAGTCTTCGGCGCGTAGGCGGTCGCAATCGGCCGTCTGCCGGCAGGACGCGAAAACGCGCCATCCCGCATCCCTAAGGCCATGGGCCGCGTCATAACCGATGCCGGAAGAGCATCCCGTGATCAAAATTGTGCGCTGTATCATGCGGCTTGTGTGGTCTGCGCCGGGCGGGCGCGCAAGCGCTTTAGCCGTTGGTCAGCAGTCGTTCGGCCATCCAGCCCATCTGGCCCGTGGCCACTACGCGCACCCGGACCCAGCCGTTGCCGTCGCTTTCCACCACTTCGGTTTGTGTGCCCTGCGGCAGTGTATCCAACACGTCATAGCTGGTGTCGGGGCCTGCGCGCATATTGACGGCGCGTGCCGCGACGTCTCGCAGGGTGGACAGATCGGCACTGCCGACGGCGGCGGGTGCGGGTGCCGAGAGGGATGTAAATGTGGGTGCAATGCCTGTCACGCGGGAGCTCGATCCCTCGAATGTGGGGGCAGTCTGAATGGCGGCTGTCATTGGCTCTGCCGCTGCGGGGGGCTGCGTCGCAGTTGGCGCAGGGGTGGGGGCGGTAGCAGGAATAATTGCAACCGCGGGGCGCGTGACTTCGGTCAGCTGCGTCGTCTGTGTGCCGGTTGCATTTGGTTGAGGCGCATCGATGACAGCAATGCGCGTTTCGGGCACAAAGGATGCCCCGCCCGACATAACATAAAACGCCCACGCCATAATGGCGAAGGTTCCGACGATGAATTTGCCCAAAACAAAACCCCCCAAAATAGATCGATAAAGTTTGGCAGCTCCATGAATAACGCCATAACGTGATTTTTGGTTCCCTTCCCAGGAGATTTCGATCGGTTTGGCCCCACTGTTGTCTTTACGCCAAACCGACGCTTCGCTAAGTCTGCCGGCCATGAGCGATGCATTCGACGACACCCCAAATCCGAACGACGTTACTGAAACCCTCCGCCATGCGATTGGCGAACGGTATCTGACATATGCGTTGTCCACGATCATGAACCGTGCGCTGCCCGATGCGCGCGACGGGCTAAAGCCTGTGCATCGCCGAATCCTTTACGCCATGAGGGAGCTGCGGCTGGCCTCTAACGGTGGTTTCCGCAAGTCTGCCAAGATTTCCGGCGACGTGATGGGTAACTATCACCCACACGGCGACGCCGCGATCTATGATGCGATGGCCCGCCTCGCGCAGGATTTTAACGTACGCTATCCGCTGGTTGACGGTCAGGGTAACTTTGGCAACATCGACGGCGATAACCCTGCCGCCGCCCGATATACCGAAGCGCGGATGACCGCCGCCGCAGAGGCGCTGATGGAAGGACTGGCTGAAAACGCCGTCGATTTCCGTCCTAACTATGACGGCACGCTGGAAGAGCCCGTCGTCTTCCCTGCCGCCTTTCCGAACCTGCTTGCCAACGGCTCGTCAGGAATCGCCGTCGGAATGGCGACAAACATACCGCCTCATAACCTGCACGAGCTGATTGATGCCTGCCTGCATTTGATCAAATCGCCGAACGCTGGTGATGATACCTTGATGCAGTTCATCCCTGGCCCGGACTTTCCGACCGGCGGTGTCATTGTTGAAAAGCCGCAGGCGATTGCCGACGCTTACCGCACGGGTCGTGGCAGCATTCGTCTGCGTGCCCGGTACGAGGTCGAGGATCTGGGCCGCGGCCAATGGCAGATTGTCGTGACCGAGATTCCCTATCAGGTCCCGAAATCCCGCTTGATCGAAAAGCTGGCCGAGATCGTGCAGACCAAAAAGGTCCCGCTTCTTGCCGACGTGCGCGATGAATCCGCCGATGACGTGCGAATCGTGCTGGAACCGCGGGCTAAGACGGTCGATCCGGACATGCTGATGGGCATGCTGTTTCGGAACTCTGATCTGGAAATCCGCTTTAGCCTGAACATGA
>CAWUXN010000363.1:0-13390 GCA_963926415.1 uncultured Loktanella sp. | reverse complement strand
CCCAGCATCATCTTGCCCAAAACACTCACGCCGTAAGCTGGCGGGCGGCACGCACGTCATTCCGCCGCCATCCGCGCTGGTACCGAGACCTTTGCGTCGCAAATCACCAGCGTCGCCTTGATCGCGCCCTTGCGGCCGTCTTCATAGGTAACCTCGGTTTCGGTGTAGATTTCAGGCGATCCGTCGTAGAGCGCGGCAATCAGGTCCGCGAACTTGTCGCCCACGACGGCGCGGCGCACCTTGCGGGACCGGGTCATTTCACCGTCGTCAGCGTCCAGTTCTTTGTGCAGCACAAGGAAGCGGTGGATTTGGCAGGCGGCCAGCATCGGATCGTTAGCGATGCTCGCGTTCACGTCGTTCACGTGACTTGTGATCAGTTCCAGCACTTGGGGGTGCTGGGACAATTCTTGATAGGACGAATAGCCGATGTTGTTGCGTTCCGCCCAGTTGCCCACTGCCGTCAGATCGATGTTGATGAACGCCGTGCAGCGGTCGCGGCCCGCGCCAAAGACGACGGCTTCTAGGATGTTGGGATAGAACTTCATCTTGTTCTCTACGTACTTGGGCGCAAACATCGCGCCATCGGCCATTTTGCCCACATCCTTGGCCCGGTCGATAATGCGCAGATGGCCAGTGCCTTCATCGATGAACCCCGCGTCCCCCGTAGCGACCCAACCTTCGGCGTCTTTCGTGGACGCGGTGCTTTCGGCGTTTTTGTAATATTCGACAAAGGTGCCGGAGGAGCGATAGAAGACCTCGCCATTTTCGGCGATGCGCAGCTCGACTCCCGGTGATGGCACGCCGACGGTATCGGAACGGACCTCGCCGTCGGGCTGTTGGGTGATGAACACCGTCGCTTCTGTCTGGCCGTAAAGCTGTTTCAGGTTGATCCCAAGGCTGCGGTAGAAATCAAAGATTTCGGGGCCAATCGCCTCACCTGCAGTATAGCCGACGCGCACGCGCGACAGGCCAAGGGTATTTTTCAACGGGCCATAGATAAATAGATTGCCGAGACCATAGCGGATGCGGTCCAGCAAGCCGACAGGCTTGCCATCCAGCAGATCGGGGCCCACCCGGCGGGCGATGGCCATGTAGTGATCGAACAGGTGTTTTTTGAACCGGCCCGCGTCCTCCATCCGGATCATCACGGATGTCAGCTGGGTTTCGAACACGCGCGGCGGGGCAAAGAAATAGGTGGGGCCGATTTCGCGCAGGTCCGTCAGCATGGTGTCGGCGCTTTCGGGGCAGTTCACACAGAACCCCGTCCACATCGCCTGCCCGACGGAAAAGATGAAATCACCGACCCATGCCATCGGCAGATAAGCCAGCACTTCGTCCCCGGCGCGCAGATGGTCAAATTCGGCGGAGTTCTTGGACGTTTCGATTACATTGCGGTTCGACAGCACCACGCCCTTGGGCCGACCCGTTGTGCCAGAAGTATAAAGCATGACGCAGGTGTCGTCATAGGTACGCGCGTCGGTGCGGGCCTGCATTTCGGCAGCGCGACTGGATTTGCGGCCCCGCGCCTGCACGTCTGCGTAAGACGTCATCACGCTGTGATCATAGCGGCGCAGCCCGCGCCCATCGAGGTAGACGATATGTTCCAGCGTGACCTGATCGCCGCTGGCGTCGGTCAGCTTGTCGACCTGCTCCTGATCGCCGACTATGGCAAAGCGTGCGCCGGAATGTTCCAGCGCATAGGCGATCTCTTCGACCGCGGCTTCTTGATACAATGGAACGGGGATGCAGCCGATTTTCTGGGCCGCAACCATGGCCCAATACAGCGCCGGACGATTACGCCCGGAAATAGCGATGTGATCGCCCACATTTGCGCCCATCTCCAGCAGGCCCAGCGCCAGCGCGTCGATCTCAGCTGCCGCTTGAAACCAGGTCCAGCTTTGCCAGATCCCGAATTCCTTTTCACGGTATGCCGCCTTGTCCGCGTGGCGCGCAACGTTGTTGGCCAGCAGATGCGGAATAGAAACAGGTGCAGCGTCGGACGCAGCAGGTGCCATAGATCCCCCTCCCTCGATCCAGGTTTGCCCGAACCGTCGATGCTTCGCCTCCCCGCGTCGCACCTTTCGCCACCATACTGCGAGGTCGTCTGCCCTGCGTCAAATATTTTATGAACGCTTGTTCATTTCTTTCAAAAAGTTGGCCCAAAACGAAATCGGGCGGTGGCTTTCGCCACCGCCCATTTTCAGCAACATCCCAGAATGCAGTCCAAAGTATTAGTTGAAGTTGTAAACGACTGCCACGCCTAGTGTGTTGGACGCATCGCCAAAGGTGTCATCGACCGAGTCATCAAACGACGTGGACAGCGACGTGCGCAGCGACAGCGCGTTCGTCATTGCGACGTTCAGCGCCAGGTCGTTGGTCAGCAGGGTCGAAGTGTCCGAGTAGATCAAGTCGGTGTCATTGGTGACGTAGGACGTCGCGCTAAGCGAACGGTAGTAGTTCGAAGAGATCGATGCTGCTGCTTCGGAGTTGTCGAAGCCGCCGACTGTTTCCGTGTAACGGTATCCGGGACCTGCCTGGATGGACCACTGGCTGGTTGCATCGTTCAGGATGCGGTAGCCAAGGCCGGCACCAAGGAACACGTCAACGTAGTTGTCGTCAAGATTCTCAGCGGCGCGGTCCTGCGATGCGTCAAGTTTGGCGTAACCGAAGTAGCGCGGGCCGAAATCACGACGGTAGTCTGCGCCCAGCAGCAGCTGGTTCTGCGCCTCGTCGCCGTTGTCTTCGGAGTAGTTGTACGCTGCGGTCACGTCGATGCCGTTCACGCCGTCGAACGTGCCATAACGCAGGCCAAGGCCAACGTTTGCATTGTCGTCACCGGTGCCGTCAGCGGAACCGTTGTCGTCGTTGTACGCGGTGGCGCGCAGGGCTACGGAGCCGTAAGTGCCGACAACGCGGCCTTCGTTGCCAAAACGGCCAACGTCACGCTCTGCATCGTCTGCGATCTGCTCTTGCAGATCGTCAAACTGGTCCGCAGCAGCGTCTTCGTTTGTGAATGTGGTTGTTTGTGCGACGGCAGCGCCGGCAATCGTAGCTGCAGCTGCGGCAACGACGAAGATGTTGACTGTCTTGGTCATGGCTAAAATCCTTGTTCTGTGTTCCCGCAGCAGTGCGGGTGTGACTTCTAAATGCGCCCGACCCTGCAAAAGTTCGAGGCATCACACCGACAATGCTGCCGCGCAGCATAAAATGTATGTTTTTTGTGACACGCATTAAAGCAAAAGAACGCTAAGCATGTGTATCGAAACACTTTAGTGAAAATCACGGGACCGTGTTCAAAATAATCAACACCTCATGCTAAATGTGATGGAACATTTTAGGGGCTTAGGGAGCGATTTCGTCTGCCTGAACAGCCGCAACCCGCACTGCGGCATACTTAAATTCAGGTATTTTTCCGAAAGGATCGATCGCAGGGTTGGTCAGAAGGTTAGCGGCGGCCTCGACAAAGGCAAATGGTAAAAACACCATATCTGCCGCAACGGCACGATCAGCCCGCGCCATCACGCTAATGGACCCGCGCCGCGTGGTCAGTTCTACCAGATCGCCCGGTGCGACACCCAACCGGCGTAGCGTATCGGGGTGCAGGGAACAGTTCGCCTCTGGCTCGACTGCGTCAAGAACGCTGGCGCGGCGCGTCATGGAACCGGTGTGCCAATGTTCCAGCTGTCGTCCCGTGGTCAGAACCATCGGATACTCTGCATCAGGCAGCTCTGCCGGTGCGATTACCTCGGCGGGAGTGAACTTTGCGCGCCCGTCCGTCCGGGGGAAGCCGTCAGCGAACATGATTGGCTGGCCAGGATCGGTGGGCGACAGCGACGGATAGGTCACGGCCCCCAGTTCCAGCCGGTCCCAGGTAATGTTGTCAAGTGACGGCATTGTTCCAGCCATTTCATCATAGATCTGGCGAGGATGATCATAGGTCCAGTCCAGCCCCAGCCGCTGCGCGAGATCGGTGATGATCGCCCAATCTTCGCGCGCATCGCCCGGCGGCGGCACGGCGGGGCGGCCCATCTGTACTTGCCGGTTGGTATTGGTCACAGTGCCGGTCTTTTCCGCAAAGGCGCTGGCGGGCAGGATGACGTCCGCAAAGTTCGCGGTTTCCGTTAGAAAGATATCCTGCACAACAAGACACTCCAACTTGGCCAGCGCGGCGCGGGCGTGGTCAAGGTCGGGATCCGACATCGCGGGGTTCTCGCCAAGGATATACATGCCCTTGATGTGGCCGTCGTGAACAGCGTCCAGAATTTCCGTGACGGTCAGGCCCTTTTGCGGGTTGATCGTAGTGCCACCCCAGACCTGTTCGAAATTCGCCCGAATATCGGCGCTGGTAACAGATTGATAATCCGGCAGGAACATCGGGATCATCCCCGCGTCCGACGCACCCTGCACATTGTTCTGCCCGCGCAACGGATGCAGACCAGTCCCCGGCCGCCCGATCTGCCCGGTCATCAAGGCCAGCGAAATCAGGCAACGCGCATTGTCGGTGCCATAAGTGTGCTGGCTAACGCCCATCCCCCAGAAGATCATCGCTGATTTCGCCCCAGCAAAGGTGCGCGCCACATCGCGCAGCATCTCGGCGTCGATACCGCAAATGTCGGCCATGCGTTCAGGACCATAGGCTTGCAGATGCGCCTGCTCTGCCTCCCAGCCTTCGGTGTAACCGTCGATATACTGGCGATCAAACAGCCCTTCGGTGACGATCACGTTGCAGATCGCGTTCAGCATGGCGACATCGGTGCCCGGCTTGAATTGCAGCATATGGCTGGCAAAGCGCTTCAGCGCCTGCCCGCGTGGGTCCATGACGATCAGCTTGCCGCCGCGCTGGGTGAATTGCTTAAAGTACGTCGCCGCGACGGGGTGGTTTTCAATCGGATTGGCCCCGATGACGATGGCGACGTCGGCATTCTCGATCTCGTTAAAGGTCGCGGTCACGGCCCCCGATCCGACGTTTTCCATCAGCGCCGCAACGGATGATGCATGGCACAGCCGGGTGCAGTGATCGACATTGTTGTGGCCAAAGCCCTGACGGATCAGCTTTTGAAACAGATAAGCCTCTTCGTTCGTGCATTTCGCACTGCCAAAGCCCGCCACAGCTGTGCCGCCCCGAGCATCGCGCAAGCCGCCAAGGCCGCAAGCAGCGACGGTCATCGCCTCTTCCCACGTCGCCTCTCGGAACACCTCGCCCCAGTTACCCGGGTCGACGTTTAGTCCCTTCGCAGGCGCGTCGTCCCGCCGGATCAGCGGCTTGGTCAGGCGGTGGGGGTGGTGAATATAATCAAAGCCAAAGCGTCCTTTGACGCAAAGCCGCCCCTCGTTCGCGGGGCCGTCCAGACCGTCGACGTATTTGACCCGTCCGTCCTTGACCTTCAGGCTGATCTGACAGCCGACGCCGCAGAACGGACAGACGCTGGTGACCTCTTCGTCGAAATCTGCACTGTCACCGACCTGCGCTGCGTCCAGCACCGACGCCTCCATCAGCGCGCCGGTGGGGCAGGCCTGCACACATTCGCCGCACGCGACGCAGGTGCTGTCCCCCATGGGATCGTTCAGATCAAACACCGGATAGGCGTCCGCACCCCGCCCTGCCATGCCGATCACGTCGTTCACCTGAACCTCGCGGCAGGCGCGAACACACAGGTTGCACTGGATACAGGCATCAAGGTTCACACGCATCGCAACGTGGCTGTCATCCAGCAGCGGCACATGCACCTTGGGCTTGGGGGCAAAGCGGCTCTCTGCCACGCCCACTTGCTCCGCCATGTCCCACATATGGCTCGACTGATCGTGGGACACGTCCCGCGCCGGCTGATCGGCCAGCAGCAGCTCCATCACCATGGCCCGCGCCTGCACTTCGCGCGGCTTGTTCGTAGTCACGACCATGCCGTCGGTGGGTGCGCGCACGCAAGACGCGGCCAAGGTGCGCTCGCCTTCAATAGCGACCATGCAAGCGCGGCAATTGCCGTCCGGACGATAGCTCTTGGCGTCCTTGAAACACAGATGCGGGATCACAAGGCCGCGGCCATGGGCGACCTGCCAGATGGTTTCGCCGGGGCTCGCCTGCACGGTTTGGCCGTCCAGCGTGAATGAAATGGTCTCGGCCATGGCGTTATGCTCCCCCGTGTGACTCAGACCTAGCGCAAGTCCCGCCTCACGTCACTGAACAGAGGCGACCCCCGGCCCACATTTTGCGCCCCATCCTCGCTTTTTCAAAAACACTCCCGCCGGAGGCATCCAAGGCCTGCCCTCATCAATCAGCTGGGATAATCGCGAACAAAGGCCCAAGTATCGCCCTCTGACAGGTCCGGATCAAAGCGATAGCCACCAGCCGCGAAATCCTTGATCCCCTCGGGGTCAGTCACGCGCTGAGTCATCACGAATCGTGCCATCGCACCACGGGCGCGCTTGGCAAAGAACGACACGATGCGCGGACGGCCATCTTTCACCTCTAGAAACTGCGGTGTGATCACGCGTAGCTTCAACGCCTTCGGCTCCACCGCGCCAAAATATTCCTGACTGGCGCAGTTGATCAGCGTATCGGCCCCCGCCTGAGCCGCCCGGTCGTTCAGCGCCTTTGCGATAGTATCGCTCCAATAGTCATAAAGGTTCGCGCCCCGCCGCGTTTTCAGCCGCGATCCCATCTCCAGCCGATACGGCTGGATCGCATCCAATGGGCGTAGCACACCGTAAAGTCCCGACAGGATGCAAAGCCTGTCCTGCGCAAAGGCGATATCGTCCGGCTCCAGCGATGTGGCGTCCAACCCGGTATAGGTGTCGCCATTGAACATCCATGCGGCAGGTTTCACAGCCTCAGGCGAAGGATCGGCGCTGAACGTCTTGAAGCGGTCCCGGTTCAACCGGGCCAGATCGTCCGACAGGCTCATCAATCCGCGCAACTGCGCCAGCGTCTGCCCACGCATGGTTTTCGCCAAGCGCGCCGCATCATCGGCAAACAGGGGCTGGGTCGGCGTATGGCCTACGGGTGACAGGTCCAGCGATTTGGCGGGCGAAATGGTGACGAGCATGGGGCCTCCGGTCGAGCAGGTTTAACGTTATTCTAACGATGGCCGCGATGACGCACCACCCGCGCAGGTGTCACACCCTGCGCGGCACCCGTTTAGCCTAATACAGGTCAGCGCGCCACAATGGCGGAAACACCACGACATGAGCCCCGCGGATCGACCGAGCGTAAAGGTCAATGACATTGTCATTAAGCATCCGAATACAACCAGATTACACTGCCTTGCCCAGCTGGGTCGGCTGTGCATCGCCATGAATCCGATACAGCGTATCTTCGCCGTTCTGGAACAAATACAGCGCCCACGCGCCCAAGGGATTTTTTAACCCCGGATCCATGCCGCCATTTACCCCGAGATAGGGCTCCAAATCGGGTTGGCGGTTGATCATCTCGGCTGGCACTTTCCAACGCGACCACTCCCGCTGAAACTGCCGCCGCGCGACTCCGTCCTAGGCAAAGCATGCGGCCCCGACGCTGACCCCATAGCGCACGGCCCGGTCGGGCGATGCTATCAAATGCAGGATCGCCGCATCCGGATCGACGATGATGGTACCAGGCTTTCGATCCGGAAACGGATTTGCCACCTCAGTGCGCCAAAGCTCTGGCGACAATACGCCTTCTGGCAGGGCTGGAATCGGGAACCGCTCGTCCGGGATGGCATGATAAAAGGTCGGCAACGGCGGGATGGCCGCGGGCTGCGGGCGAAAATTGGTGGTCTAGGCCGGGATCGATTTGGGTTTTGTACAGGCAGACAGGCCTGCCACAGCGCCCAGCGCGGCAAAGCTGCGTCGTGTCAGAATTGGATTTCCTAAGATGTCAGAGGTGAGGACTGGCGCAAAGCGCTGCGAAGTCTCTCAGCCTGCGCGCGGCGGATGGTGCCGCGGCGTATCCGAATGGTCAAACCCAACCCAGTCTGGCGTATTTGGCATCAATATCGACCACAACTCGGTGGTGATCGCAGTGGTGACAGCGGGCGACAGATACACACCGCAGGGCGATCCTGGCATACTCCGTGTCGGGCAACGACGCTGTTCGGCTGCGCTAGATCGCTGGGTCAGCACCTGCGTGACATCATGCGCAACGACCACGGATATAGCGCCCACAGCACTAGCAGCACGCACCGCGCCCCACGGCAGAGTGGCCACCTTCATCAAAGACAGTAGGATATGTCGCAGGATTACAAAGACGTAGACGTCTAGCCACGACCGGCGTCAAAGTCCATCTGCGCACCCATCACATTCCCATTAGCGCATATGATAGATCGACGACTTCGCCCTATTCCGCCAGCACCGCCAGAAAGGCAGCGCCAAAGCGTTCCGAGTGACGATCCCCGACCACGCGGGCCACGGAACTGCTATCCGCTCTGCGCAATTGCGCCACCTTGGCCAGTTGCGCAGCGCTACAACTCATCGGTTTATCAAGACCGTCCGGCCCCCGCGCCAGATCTGCCTGCGCTGCCAGCAAGCGATCGTAAACAGCGCCTTCAGTCCGGCCCGCCAGCTTCATGCGGGCGGGATGCACCTCTTCCACAGCGCCGGCGATGACTTCTAGAAACGCGCGGCCATAGCTTTCCAGTTTTTTAGCCCCGACGCCGCCGATGCGCGCCATGGCGTCCAGATTAGCGGGCTTAAGTTCTGCCATCTCGATCAGGGTCTTGTCGTTAAAGATGATATAGGCTGGGCCGCCCGCCGCCTCTGCCAGCGCGCGGCGCTTGGCTTTCAGCGCGGACAGCAGGGGCGCGTTCTCTTCACTGACCATGGCGCGGACGGCAGGGCTGAACTTGGCGTTCGTGATAGTGTCCTTGCGCAGGGTGATCTTTTCCTCACCCTTCAGAATCGGGATCGCGGCGTCGGTCATACGCAGCGCACCATGGCGGGCCGGATCAGGGCGAAACAAATCGCGCCCCATCATCTGGCGAAAGATCGCCTGCCACTGGCGCTTATCGTATTCCTTGCCGACGCCATAGGTCGGCAGCGCGTTATGCCCGCGTTCGCGGATCTTGGCGGTATCCGCGCCCATCACGATGTCGATCAGATGGTTCGCGCCGAACCATTCCTCGGTCCGGAGCGCCGCTGACAAGGCCATGCGCACCGGCGTCGTCGCATCGAACAGCTCTGGCGGTTTGTCACACAGATCGCAGTTCCCGCAAGGCTTGGGATCCTCACCGAAGTAGCGCAGCAGGTTCAGGCGGCGACATTCCAACGCCTCGGCCAGCCCGAGCAACGCATTAAGACGCCCATGATCGGCCGCGCGCCGTTCGGGCGGTGCCAGCCCCTCATCAATCTGCTGACGGCGATAGCGGATGTCCTCGGGACCATACAGAGTCAGCGTTTCAGCCGGCTCGCCATCCCGGCCCCCGCGCCCGATTTCCTGATAATACCCCTCGATCGATTTCGGCAGGTCAGCGTGGGCAACCCAACGAATATCAGGCTTGTCGATGCCCATACCAAACGCGACGGTGGCGGTGACTATCAAGCCATCCTCTTGCTGAAAGCGCCGTTCTACATCGCGACGCGATTCCGCATCCATGCCGCCGTGGTAATAACAGGCCGAATGCCCCGCCTGCCCCAGCGCCTGTGACAACGTCTCTGTCTTGGCCCGCGTGCCGCAATAGACAATACCCGACTGACCCTTGCGGGCGGCGGCAAAGCCAAGGATCTGGTTGCGCGGATTGTCTTTGACCGCAAACGCCAGATGGATATTCGGCCGGTCAAAACCGCGCAAGAATGTCGCAGGCTGCTGCCCGGCGAACAGTTTCTGAATAATCTCGACCTGCGTTTCCGCATCCGCCGTGGCGGTAAAGGCCGCCAGCGGCACATCCAACATCTCGCGCAACTCGCCGATGCGCAGGTAATCAGGGCGGAAATCATGACCCCACTGGCTGACGCAATGCGCCTCGTCCACAGCTATCAGTGTGACATTCGCCTCGCGCAACATGCGCTGGGTGCCAAAAGACGCCAGCCGCTCGGGTGCCATATACAGCAGCTTGAGAGTGCCCGCCGCCAGCTGGGCCCACACCGCATCCGTCTCTTCTTCGGTATTCCCCGATGTCAGTGCACCGGCAGCAACGCCCGCCTCTTTCAACCCGCGCACCTGATCGCGCATCAAGGCAATCAGGGGGGAAATCACAACGGTCACACCGGGGCGCACCAAGGCAGGCAGCTGAAAACACAGCGACTTTCCGCCGCCCGTCGGCATGATCGCAAGGGTGTTTTGCCCCGCGACCACGGCATCCACGATCTCTTCCTGACCGGGCCGAAACCCGTCGAATCCAAAGACATCGCGCAGCAGCGTGTCGGCCTGCATCGTTCACCTGTTAGTCTTGTGCCTCAGTCTATACAATTTCATGCTCGGAATCCGTAAACAAGTCCTGAACGGCACACCACCGCACAACGTGATCTGCCTTCATTTGGCCAAATACACGTCCCCCGGAGGGTCCGGCAGCGCATCGCTCCGCACCGTTGCCAACCTGGACGCAACCGCTTAACCCAAAGCCAAATACAAGGAGCCGCACCATGGGTGAAATCACGCTGGTCCGCCACGGGCAGGCCAATTCCGCTGCCACGACAGAGGCCGACTATGACCGCCTGTCCGATCTGGGCCACGAACAGGCCGCCTGGCTGGGTGCGTGGATGCGCGAACATGACCGGCCCTATGATGTCGTTCTGTCCGGCACCCTGCGCCGCCAGCGCGAAACCGTCGCGGGCCTTGGCTATGCCAACGCGCCCACCGATGCGCGGCTGAACGAAATCGCCTACTACGACCTGACCCACGAGATGAAAGAGCGCCACGGCACCGAGCGCACCAGCCCTGATGATTTCGCAACCCATTTCCCCGCCACCCTGACCGCCTGGCGCGCCGGGGAAATCGGCGGAGCAGAGTATTACGAAGACTTCCGCCAGCGGGTGCGCGATGTGATGGCCATGGCCGCACAACCGGGACGCCGCGTGCTTTGCGTTTCCTCCGGCGGGATCATCGCGCAGGCGATCTCTGATGTGCTGGGTCTTGATATTCCGCAGATGTCCCGCGTGGCGCTGCCGATCCTGAACACCAGCGTTCACCGCATTCAGGTGACCGATCACGGCCCGCTGCTGACCTGCTATAACAGCGCCCCTCACCTCGATACCGCCGCGCGCGCGGACCAGCGCACTTTTTACTGAAAGCCACACAAATGCTGACCTTGCATTACAATCCCCTGACCATCTCTGCCGTCACCGCCATCGTGCTGGAAGAGTTGGAGGTTGCCTACAGTCCTATCCTCGTTGATTTCAGCGACGTGTCGCAGCAGTCATTGGCGTATCTTGCACTGAACCCAAAGGGGCGGGTGCCGACGCTAGAAACGCCAAACGGTGTGCTGACGGAAACCGGGGCGATCCTTGAATATCTGGCGGCACTGCACGGCCCCCACCTGATCCCCGAAGATGCATTTCAGGCTGGCCGCATGCGCGAGACGATGTATTATCTCGCCGCGACGGTACACGTGAATTACGCCCACGCCATGCGCGGGCCGCGCTGGGCAGATACGCAACTGGCGTGGGACGATATGGCCGCCAAAGCACCGCACACGATGGCCACATCGCTGGCGTATCTTGAGGGGCATCTGGACCTTGATCCCTTTGCCATAGGCACCAGCATGACCCTCGCTGATCCGTGGCTGTTCGTGCTAACCGGATTTGCGACGCGGCTGCACATCGACATTGCCCAATTCCCGAATCTCTCGGCGCATCAGGTGATGATGCACGACCGCTATGCCGTGCGCGGTGCCCGCAACAAAGGGATGCTGGCATGACGCATCTTTGGGTCCGCGCCGAGAGCCGCGACCACGAGGCCCGCGTCGGCATCATGCCTGACGGTGTCGCCGCACTGATCGCGCAAGGCATTCGCGTCACGGTCGAGGACAGCCACCAGCGCATTATACCGATTGCGGACTATGCCGCGACCGGGGCCGAGATCGCAGCCGAGGGGGAATGGACCAATGCCCCGCTTGATGCATTGATTTTTGGCCTCAAAGAACTGCCAGCCGACGGCACGCCCCTGCGCCACACCCACATCATGTTCGGCCACGCCTACAAGGGTCAGGCCGATGGGCGCATCCTGCTAAACCGCTTCAAGGTGGGCGGTGGGCGGCTGCTAGATCTGGAATATCTGACGGATGACACGGGCCGCCGGGTCGCAGCCTTTGGCTATTGGGCCGGTTATGCGGGCGCTGCGGTCAGCCTGATGTGCTGGATGGCGCAGCAGCGCGGGGCCGCGATGGGGCCGGTCCGCGCTGTGCCGTCGCAGGCCGCTTTGCTGGATGATCTTAAGACCACGATGGCGCAGATTGACACCCCCCGCCCTAAGGCGCTGATCATAGGCGCGCTAGGCCGTGTCGGCACCGGGGCAGCGGACTTGTGCCGCGACATGGGCGTTGGCACGACATTATGGGACATGGCTGAGACCGCCAGCGGCGGGCCGTTTCCGCAGATTTTGGCGCATGAATTATTCCTCAACTGCATCCTTGCACGCCCCGGCACGCCGGTGTTCGTTCATGCAAGCGCCAAGACCGCCAACCGCCGCCTGAGTGTCATCGGCGATATCGCCTGCGACCCGGACAGCGACTTTTCCCCGATCAAGGTCTATGACCGCGTGACGACGTGGGACGCACCCGCCTTGCGCGTTCACGACGCTCCCATTCTAGATGTGACAGCGATCGACAACCTGCCTTCGCTGATGCCGCTGGAAAGCTCTGCCGATTTTGCGGCGCAACTCTTGCCGTATCTTGGCACGCCCGACTCTAATGTATGGGCGCGCGCATCAGTGCTGTTTGATCAGGCCACAGCCTAGGATTTTGGTCGGAAGATTCCGTAATAGGCCCAATCCGGCAGGAACTGCCCTAGCCGGAAAAGCCAGGAGAACACCGCTGGAAAGCTTTTCTTAAAGCTGGAGGGGTTACTCATGTGCTCGAAGATGGCGGTCGCCGCCTCTTCGGGCTCCATGATGAAAGGCATGTTGAAATCATTCTTGTCCGTCAGCTGGGTTTTCACAAAACCCGGATTGACGACCTGCACGTTGACGCCGGTCTTGCGCAGATCGGCATACATGCATTCGGCCAGCGACATCACCGCCGCTTTGGACGCAGTATAGCCGACGCTGCCGGGCAGACCCCGGAACGCAGTCAGGCTGGATGTCACGACGATATGGCCGTGATCGCGAGCGGTGAAATCCTTGATGACACTGCCCACCACGCGGGATGCGCCGACATAGTTGATATTGGCCATCGCTTCTGCCTGCTTGTTGTCCCATTCCGACGATTCCATCGGCCAATATACGCCCGCCAGATAAACAACGCCGTCGATATCCCCGACCTGCGCGCGG
>CAWUXN010000362.1:0-3286 GCA_963926415.1 uncultured Loktanella sp. | reverse complement strand
CGCCGCGGCCGATATTGCCCGCCAACTGCGCCGGGCGGCCGTTTTCCACAAGGATGTGGTGGATCAACGCCGAGGTCGTGGATTTTCCGTTCGATCCGGTGATCGCGATCACACGTGGCGGAGTGTCGAAACCGTCCCAATCATCGGTGGCATAAGACCGGAAAAACAACCCGATATCGTTGTCGACTGGCACGCCCGCGTCCCAGGCGGCGGCGACGGCGGGGTTGGGCGCAGGATACAGGTGCGGGATGCCCGGGCTGACGATCAGCGCCGCGATCCCGTCAAAGGCCCCGGGCGCGGTCAGATCGCGCACGGTCCAACCTTCGGCTTGAGCCGTGTCACGGCCGCGCGGGCTGTCGTCCCAGACGATCGGCGTGGCCCCGCCTGCCGCGAGGGCGCGCGCCGCGGCAAGCCCCGACCTGCCAAGCCCCAACACAGCGACTCGCCGCCCGTTATATCCCTGCACCGGTATCATCGCGCACCCCTTGGCTATTCGCGTGGACATTGCCCCGTGCAGGGTCCGGGATGCAAGAGCGTCAGCGCACTGGCAGGGAACCGAATTGCAGGCTGCGGCCATGTCCCGCTCCGATCGTCCAGACCGCGGCCATGAACTGATGGGTCGCACTTGCAAAGCCTGCTGCATCCTCGCGCACGATACGGCGTCAGGCACCGTCGATTTGCATCGGCAAGGCTAGATCATCGCCTAGGTGGTCCGGTGCCCTGTCCTGCGCCCGCAGCCGTGTCAGCGTCTCGACCACGATGCTGGCCAGATCAGCCCGCCGTTCGGCAAACAGGACAGGCACGCGATAGCGCCTGTCAATCATGCCATCAATGATGATGTCGGCGCGGTCACTGCGGTGGACACCGGGCTGAAATGTTACATCAATCTTATAAAGGCCGAACCTGAACAGGCCCGCATCTTCGTACTGCTGGGTGACCAGATCGGGGCTGAGGCGTGCGCCAATTATTACGTTCCTTCCCTGCCATAAATGACAGGAACTTAGACGCCCAATTCTGAATAAAAGGTGAAGGCCTTAGCGAACTTTCAGCGTCGCCAGACCGATCATCGCCAGAATAAGCGAGATGATCCAGAAACGGATGACGATTTGCGGCTCAGACCAACCCTTTTTTTCATAGTGGTGGTGGATAGGGGCCATTAAGAACACCCGCTTGCCGGTGCGCTTAAAATACAGAACTTGGATAATGACGCTCAGCGCCTCGACCACGAACAGACCGCCGACGATGGCGAGGACAATTTCATGCTTCGTCGCCACGGCAATCGCGCCCAGCGCGCCGCCAAGTGCCAGTGAGCCGGTGTCGCCCATAAAGACGGCGGCAGGCGGCGCATTATACCACAAGAACCCAAGACCGCCGCCAATCAGACCGGCGCTGAAGACCAAAATCTCGCCTGAATCAGGAACATAGTGCAACCCAAGACTTTCGGAAAAGTCAACGCGACCAACGAAGTAAGCGATAATGCCAAAGGTGCCAGCTGCGATCATCACGGGCATGATGGCCAGCCCGTCCAGGCCGTCGGTCAGGTTCACCGCATTGGCAGCGCCGACGATCACAAGAATCGAAAATGGAATGAACATGAAGCCAAGGTTGATCAAAACGTCCTTGAACACCGGCACAGCCAGTTGGCTCGTCAGATCGGCGGGATGATATTGCGCTGCCCAATAGCCCGCAACGGCTGCGATCAGCAGGCCCAACAGGATGCGCACGCGGCCTGATACGCCTTTGGTGTTCTGCTTGCTGACCTTGGCGTAATCGTCGGCAAAGCCGATAGCGGCAAAGGCCAGCGTCACGAACAACACCATCCAGACGTAAGCATTGTCCAACCGCGCCCACAGCAAGGTCGAGGTCGTCAGGGCCCCCACAATCAGCAGCCCGCCCATCGTCGGCGTGCCTGCTTTGGCGAAATGACCCTCTGGCCCGTCGGTGCGGATCGGCTGACCCTTGCCTTGAGTGCGGCGCAGCACGTTGATCAGCGGCAGGCCAAAGATAAAGCCAAAGACCAACGCGGTCAGGAACGCACCGCCAGCGCGGAATGTAATATAGCGGAACAGATTGAAAAAATCGCCGCCATCCGACAGTTCTGTCAGCCAATACAACATCTGGTTACTTTCCTGCTTTGCACATCACGAGCGATGACCGTCAGGAGCGATGCCCCAGTTTACGGATCGCGTCAACAACACGGGACACTTTGCTGCCCTTCGACCCTTTGACGAGCACAACATCGCCGGCGTCCACAAGGCGGGCCACCTGCCCCGCCAGATCGTCTGCCTCTGGGGCCCATTGGCCGCGCAGATCAGCGGGCAGTGCGTCGAATAGGGCGCGCATCCGCGGGCCAGCGCAATGCACGATATGGGCACCTGCAAGATGGCGATCGTCAGCGAGGGCCGCATGCATCGCCATCTCATCGCGACCAAGCTCCAGCATATCGCCCAAGATCGCTACGCGGCGGCCCTTGACGATGCGGCCGACGCCGTCGCGCGGGGTGCTGGCGGCCAGCACCTCCAATGCGGCGGTCATAGAGGTCGGGTTGGCGTTGAAGGCGTCGTCTATCAGGTCAAGCGTTTCTTCGGCGATACCGCGGTCGAGCACGATGACTTCGCGCCTGCCGCGCCCTTCGGGTGGTTGCCACTGACCGATGTCCTGCGCGGCCTGCACAGGATCCGCGCCAAGCGCTTCGCAGGCCGCCAGCACAGCGACAGCGTTCATCGCAAAGTGGCGGCCCGGCACGGTCAGCTTGAACAGATAGTCGGTGCCGTCATGGCGGGCCGCGATCACGGTGGCGCTGTCGGTGATGCGCACATCGCCAAGGGCCCAGTCCGCATTCGCGCCGAAGGTTGTGACGTTGTGACGTCCTGTCGCCGCATGGGACTGCAGCACGTCAAAGGTGTCCAGATCGGCATTCAGCACAGCGATGCCGTCCGGTTCCAACCCATCCATGATCGCCGCCTTCTCGGTTGCGATCCCGGCAAGGTTATCAAAGGCTTCCAGATGCGCCGCCGCGACGGTGATGACCATGGCAACGTGGGGCCGGGCGATGCGCGCCAGCGGCGCGATCTCTCCGGGGTGGTTCATCCCGATTTCGATAATAGCGTATTGAGTGTCGGCAGGCATCCGCGCGAGGGTCAGCGGCACGCCCCAATGGTTGTTATAAGACGCCTCTGCCGCGTGGGTGCGGCCCTGCTGGGACAGCGCGGCGCGCAACATTTCCTTGGTTGAGGTTTTGCCGACCGACCCCGTCACAGCCACGACGCGGGCTTGCGTGCGGGCG
>CAWUXN010000361.1:0-4297 GCA_963926415.1 uncultured Loktanella sp. | reverse complement strand
GCCATTTGGCGCTGACGGCCGTGTGGTTGGGCCGCAACCGCGACGTGATCGCAGATCCGTTGCCTGCTCTACGCGGCCCGGACACCAAGGTTACGCTATAAGGGCACCCTGCGGCGACATGACCTCGATACCAAGCGCTTCACCGACGGCGGCATAGGTGACGTGGCCCGCATGTACATTCAGGCCGGCCATCAGATGCGGATCATCCGTGCAGGCTCCGCGCCAGCCTTTGTCAGCCAAGGCGAGCATGAAAGGCATCGTTGCATTGCCAAGGGCGATGGTGCTGGTCCGCGCGACAGCACCCGGCATATTAGCGACGCAGTAATGCATGATGCCGTCCACGTCATAGATCGGATCATCATGGGTCGTCGCATGCGAGGTTTCAAAGCATCCGCCCTGATCAATTGCGACGTCCACAAGGGCCGCGCCTGGCTTTAGCTCTGACAGCTGCGCACGGCTGATTAGTTTCGGCGCGGCGGCACCGGGCACCAGAACTGCGCCGATGATCAGGTCGGCCTGACGGGCCAGCTCCATCGTATTGCCAGCGCTGGCAAAGCTGGTCCGGAAAGTGCCGCCAAAGATGTCATCCAGATAGCGCAGGCGGGGCAGGGAGCGATCCAGAACGGTCACGTCAGCGCCCATCCCTGCGGCAATCCGTGCCGCATGGGTGCCAACGACGCCGCCACCGATCACAACGATACGGGCCGGGCCGACACCCGGCACGCCACCCAGCAAAACGCCGCGTCCGCCATTGGCCTTTTGCAGCGTCCAGGCACCGACCTGCGGGGCAAGGCGGCCCGCGTCTTCTGACATGGGGGCCAGCAGCGGCAGGCCGCCTGAACGATCTGTCACGGTTTCATAGGCAATGCAGGTCGCCCCAGATGCCATCAGATCGCGGGTTTGCGCCTCGTCCGGTGCCAGATGCAGGTAGGTGAACAAGATCTGCCCTTCACGCAGCATCGCGCGTTCGGTCACCTGGGGCTCTTTCACTTTCACGATCATGTCTGCGGCGGCAAAAACCTCTGCCGCCGTACCGACAATCTGCGCACCCGCGGCAAGATAGCTATCGTCGTCGAACCCCGCCCCGACACCACAGCCGGTTTGGACGCTGACAGTATGGCCATGGTTTACGGCCTCTAGCGCGGCATTGGGCGTCAGGCCGACGCGGAATTCCTGTGGCTTGATCTCTGTTGGGCAGCCGATGTGCATGAAATTCTCCTGTTGGATCTATTCCGGAGTATGAGAAATTCCCGTCGGAAGAACTTGGTTGATCTTGCTTTATTTGGGGGTCATTATCGAATGTATTTGCAAAAATAATGTAATGGCCGGGAGGATATTCGAAGAAGATGCAGATTGATGCGACGGATGCCCGAATTCTGCAGATGCTTCAGGTGCATGGCCGAATCTCGAACGCTGATCTGGCAGAGCGCGCCAATTTGTCGGCCTCTGCCTGTCATCGGAGGGTGCAGCGACTCGAGGCAGAGGGGATCATTCGGGGGTATGTCGCGCTGCTGAATGCAAAAAAGGTTGGCCGCCCGACGACGGTTTTCGTTGAAATCACGTTGTCCGGGCAAGCGGACGAGGTACTGAACGCCTTTGAGCGTGCCGTGGCGCTGGTGCCAGACGTGCTGGAATGTCACCTGATGGCGGGCAGCGCCGATTATCTGCTAAAGGTCGTTGCTAACGATACAGAGGATTTTGCCCGCATCCATCGCCGCTATCTGGCGACCCTGCCGGGGGTGGCGCAAATGCAATCGTCCTTTGCCCTACGTACCGTGCGCCAGACGACTGCCTTGCCGGTTTGAAAATCAAGCCACGACAAACCGGGGGATCTGGAGGGGCGGTGCGCAACCCTTCCAAAAAGGGCTGCCCCAGATAAAAGCCTTGGAACTGGGTGATGCCCGAATTGCGCAAGACGTCAAATTCCGGTTGGGTTTCCACCTCTTCCGCGATGATACTGGTGCCAAGCTCGCGGCACATTCCAACGATAGACCGTCCAGTTCGCTGCGTGCGTTCATCGGTTTCGATACTGCGGACAATGCGCATATCCAGCTTAATCAGGTCGGTTTGCATATCGCACAGCGCCCCAAGCCCAGCAAAAGCATGCACCGAAGTTATCAATAGCCGTCAACAGGCCGCGTTTGCGGTAGTTGCTGATGATGGCGCGCATATGCTGGGAGTCGCGCAGGTATTAAGGCTCTGTGAATCCAAATGTTAAGTTTGCGACGTCAAAGGCATAGTGGTCTGCAGCCATCAGGGTTGCCCTGACAAAAATGTCGGGATCAAGCACCGCGTTGGGCATGCAGTTGACGCTAAATTTCTTTGACAGCCCCAGCGCAGACGCCATTGCAATCGCCTTGACTCGGCACTTGCTGTCAAAACTGGGGGTTACATTCTGGACGACGTCCACGGCTGTAACCCGGCGGCACCATGGGCCAAAGCCTCGTGTGTAAAGATCGCACCGGTGCGAAGGTCATAGATTGGCTGAAAGGCCATCGTGAAGCTATCGGCAAAACTTTGGCGGTCGATATTGGCACTGCCAGGCACGCTTTGGGGCGGATATGGCATGGTATATCCTCAAACTCTGATTGGACTTTGCGATCAGAATCTTTCAGATCCGAAAGATCTGCCGAAAATATCACGAAAAACCCCCGCCTGTTGCCAGAGCGGGGGTCATTCGTGTCGTCGCCTGAGAGGCGGAATGCTTTACAGCAAACCTTCGCGCTCGGCCTTCTTGCGCGCCAGCTTACGCTGACGGCGGATGGCTTCGGCTTTCTCGCGCGCCTTGCGTACGGAGGGTTTCTCGAAATGTTGCTTGAGCTTCATTTCGCGGAACACGCCTTCACGCTGAAGTTTCTTCTTCAGAGCGCGCAACGCCTGATCGACGTTGTTATCACGAACACTAACCTGCATGTGGTTTTCACCACCTCTCTAAGTTGGATTTGCAAAAATTCGCAGGAAGTGGGCACATAGCAACGTCGCGCTAAGTTGTCCAGCAACGAACAAAAAGGACTGATCATGCCTCTTTCCACCCCCGATCCCGCCAAGATGCAGCTGCTGAACGCGGCCTTGCCGAACGTCGCTTTTGACGGCTGGTCTCCTACGACGTTCAATGCAGCGCTTGCTGCGACTGACATTAGCGTGGACCACGGGCGCAGTCTTTTCCCGCGCGGTGCAATCGATATGGCGGTGCTGTTCCATACCGAAGGCGACCGCGCCATGGCCCAGCAATTAAAGAGCGAAAACCTGAGCGTGCTGCGGTTTCGTGACCGTGTCGCCCGGGGGATTCGAATTCGTCTGGACGTAATCGCGGACAAAGAAGCGGTGCGGCGCGGCACGGCGTTGTTCGCGCTGCCGCATCTGGCCGCCGACGGCGCAAAGCTGATTTGGGGCACAGCGGATGCGATCTGGACCACGCTGGGCGATACGTCGGACGATGTGAACTGGTACACGAAGCGCGCGACGCTGTCCGGCGTCTGGGCATCAGTCGTGTTGTATTGGCTGGGAGATCAAAGCGAGGATCACGTGGACACTGACGCCTTTATTGACCGGCGGATTGACGAGGTGATGCAGATCGAAAAGATCAAGGCGCAGGTCAACGCAAACCGGTTTCTGAAACCGCTAACTGGCCCGCTGAATAAGCTTTTGGGGATGGTAAAGGCACCGACGCGGACGCCTGATGTGAATGTCCCGGGGATGTGGCGCAATGGAGGCGAGCAATGAGGGCCATTGAGATTAGCAAACCCGGTGGGCCAGAGGTTCTGACGTTGTGCGATCGGGAAATACCGCAGCCGGGGCCGGATCAGGTGGTTATCAAGGTCGCCTATGCCGGAGTTAACCGGCCTGACGCGCTGCAGCGGGCGGGAATGTACGCGCCGCCTAAGGGTGCCTCTGAGTTGCCGGGGCTGGAATGTTCGGGCGAAGTCGCTGCCATTGGGGCCAATGTAACATCACAGCGGGTCGGAGATTTGGTCTGCGCTCTTCTGCCTGGCGGCGGCTATGCGGAATATGTCGCGACCGCCGCCGCACATTGTCTGCCGGTGCCAGAGGGGATGGACCTTAAGCATGCCGCCTGTCTGCCAGAGACGTTCTTCACCGTCTGGTCCAACGTCTTCATGCGCGGTGGGCTGAGGGCCGGAGAGCGGTTTTTGGTTCATGGTGGGTCCAGCGGGATCGGCACAACCGCGATCCAGCTGGCGCATGTGTTGGGTGCCCGTGTGTTTGTCACCGCGGGGTCAGAGGACAAGCTGGAGTCCTGCCGCAAGTTGGGGGCCGAGGTGGCGATCAACTATAAGGA
>CAWUXN010000360.1:0-9433 GCA_963926415.1 uncultured Loktanella sp. | reverse complement strand
ACGCCAAGCAGCGGCAGGATCACCAGGAAATAGGCGAACCAGTAGGTCGCGGCGATCAGCGAAATCCAGTCATAGGGGAATTCCGCAGGCTGTGCGCCGACCCAAGCCAACACCACGAAGTCCACGCAAAGCAGTGCATAGTACCACTTGAACGTCGGGCGGAAGCGGCCCGAACGCACCGAGGATGTGTCCAGCCAAGGTGCCATCGCCATGACAGCGATTGCACCGAACATGGCCAGCACGCCAAAGAACTTGGCGTCGACGATTCCGAAGGTCACCCAGTTGACCAACTGCACGACCCAGACGTCACCGGTAAAGGCGCGCAGGATGGCGTAGAAAGGCAGGAAGTACCATTCGGGAACGATGTGCGATGGCGTGGCCAGCGGGTTGGCCGGAACGTAGTTGTCCGGGTGGCCCAGGTAGTTCGGCATGAAGCCAACGATCGCCATGAACACGGCGAGAATAATTGCCAGTGCGAACAGGTCCTTGATCACAAAGTAGGGCCAGAAGGGCAGCGTGTCTTTTGCTGCATCTTCTTTGGATGTGCGGCGAACCTCAACACCCGTGGGGTTGTTGTTGCCGGTCGTGTGGAAAGCCCAGATGTGAACGATCGTCAGGCCCAGCAGGATGAAGGGCATCAGATAGTGCAAGGAGAAGAAGCGGTTCAGCGCGGGCTGACCGACGGCACCTGCACCAAGAAGCCAAGTCTGGATCGATTCGCCGATGAACGGAATCGCGCCGAACAGGCCTGTGATGACCGCAGTGCCGTGGAACGACATCTGACCCCAGGGCAAAACGTAACCCATGAAGGCGGTACCCATCATCAGCAAATACATCAGCATGCCGATGATCCACGTGACTTCACGAGGGGCCTTGTACGAGCCGTAGTAGAGGCTGCGGAAAATGTGCAAGTAAACTGCGACAAAGAATAACGATGCACCGTTAGCGTGGAAGTAGCGAATCATGTGACCGCCGTTCACGTCGCGCATGATGTGCTCGACCGAGGCGAAGGCCATTTCGACATGCGGTGTGTAGTGCATGACCAGCACAACGCCAGTCGCAATTTGCATAACCAGGGTGAAGACCAGGACAATTCCCCAGATCCACATCCAGTTCAGGTTCTTCGGCGTTGGGATGAAAATTGCATCATGCAGCAAACCAACGATTGGCAGGCGTGAATGGAGCCACTTTTCACCGCCGGACTTCGGTTCGTAGTGGTCGTGAGGAATACCAGCCATGGGTGTCTCTCCTTAACCGAGTTGAATGGTGGTGGCGTCGACGAAAGACGCGACGGGAACGGGCAGGTTGCGCGGCGCGGGCCCTTTACGAATACGGCCGGCGGTATCGTAGTGCGAGCCGTGGCACGGACAGAACCAGCCGCCAAAGTCGCCCTGTTCGCCCAGCGGCACGCATCCAAGGTGCGTACACACGCCCATTTGGACGAGCCATGCGCCGGTGGGTGCTTCGGACCCTTCGGGGTTCGGCAGTGCACGGTTTGCATCGGTTGCGTCGCTGCCAACGGGCAGGTTTGCGTTTTCTGCGCCCGGATCGACCAGGTCAGACATTGCGACGCCCTGAGAGGCCTCGATCTCGGGCTGGGTGCGGTACCGTATGAACACGGGCTTGCCCTGCCACAGCACGGTCAGCTGCGTACCTTCGGTGACGCCACTGACGTCAACGCGGATTGATGCCAGCGCCTGAACGTCGGCCGAGGGGTTCATCTGGTTGACCAGCGGCCATACGGCAGCACCGCCGACCACGACGGCAGCACCGGCGGTCGCATAGTAAAGGAAATCGCGGCGTGTGCCCTGATGTTCGTCTGCATGTGACAAAGGGATGTCTCCGGTTAAGTTGGGCGCGCCGCGTGGCGGGCCTGCGAATAACAGCAAAGGCGGCCAATCATGCCACCCCCGATCTGGCGTTGTTTAGCCGCCATGCTAGCGCCAGTCCAGCGGACATTCCGGCGCAGGGCAAGGGAATGCGGCACGAATGACGCATTTTTGGCACGTTAAGTGACCCAACCAGCGCGCACAGGTCACGCGATTCTATTTAATATTACTAAAACGGGGCCTTGAGGGAGAGGCGGCGGAGGCCTAGACTGAAGTAATATTGTGACTGCATAACCGAAAGATCGCCCCATGTTGCGAACCGTTGCCCTGGCTGGAGTTATTGCCATCTTGTTGCCGGCTGCGGCCAGCGCAGAGGTCGAGCTAAGCTTTTATGGCGGCATTCAAAGCGCGCCACATTCCGATGTGTTCACGTCGAACGCGGATGGCTATCCTTCCAATACCCGGGTGAAGTGGGAAGGACGTTCCTTCGATATGCCGCCGTATTACGGTGTTCGGGCGACCTACTGGAGCTCCGATATTTTTGGATTCGGCCTCGATTTCACGCACACCAAGGTCTACTCGGATGATGCATCACGCGACGGCACGCCTTATACGGTGCTGGAATTCACGGATGGCATGAACACGTTGACAGCCAACGCCTATCGCCGTTTCCAGCCGATGGGTGACTTTGCGCCTTATGTCGGTGCCGGTATCGGTTTGGCCATTCCGCACGTCGAAGTGTCGAACGGCGTCACCTCGACCGAGGAATATCAGATCACCGGGCCAGCAGCGACGCTGCTGGCGGGTGCAAGCTATCCGATCAGCCAGAGGATGTCGTTGTTTGGCGAGTACAAGTTCACGTATTCCCAAAACGAGGCTGACTTGAGCGGTGGCGGTACGCTGAATACCGACATCATCACCAATGCAGTGAATGTCGGCGTCAGCTTCAGTTTCTAAGCTTTAGGCGGGAACAACCGTCGCCAGCATCGAATCGCGTTGCATGAATGTTTTGTGCCACGCAGCCAATGCGTTCTTCCCGCCTCGCCACCCGCGTGCGTCGTGGCGCAGGTCCAGATAGGACAGGGCGCATGCGACACCGATTTGGCCCATATCCAGGGGACCGTTCAGGTGCGACATCCAGCGATCATCGATTGAGGCGACCGCACGGCTGACCTTGGCCCATTGGGCGTCCATCCACTCTGGCATCTGCTTGTCCTGCGGGCGCATCCGCGCTTCGTAGGTGATGGCAAGCGCGGACTCCATGATGCCGTCAGCTGTGGCCTCTAGCGTCAGAACCTCCCACAGGCGGGCGTTCGGATAGAACCCCGTCCCAGCGTGATCGTCTAAAAATCGAGTGATGACCCGGCTGTCATAGATTGCGGGGCCGTGCTCTCGCAGTAAGGCAGGGATCTTGCCCAGAGGGTTTGCGGCGGCCACATCCTGCGCGGTGTCAAAGGGGGAGGTGCTGACATTCACCTCGGTCACTATGTCCAGCAACTGTGCTTCGCGCAGAAGAACGCGGCATTTGCGAGCGAAGGGAGAGGCGGGGGACATCAGCAGTTTCATTGGGCGCGATCCTTTGAGGTTGTGAAGAGCCAATCACAAGGCCTGCGGTCTGGCAAGCGGGAGAGGGGTGCTAATTCAGGCGCGCAGATTGGTGAATTCTGCCGCAGTGATTGTGGCCGTCACGATTCGGCTTTCGGGCTGATCTGTGTCGAACTGCACTTCGGCGAACTGGGCCGTTCGGCCCATGCGGGGCGATTCCATCAAGATCTGATGGGTTTGTCCGATCTGGGCAGTCAGGTGGGCCTGAACCGCGGCGTCGCCGGCTGCTCTTAAGCGGGCTGCCCGATCCTTGATCGCGGGGCCGCGCACTTGCGGCATGCGGGCTGCAGGCGTGCCGGGGCGGGGCGAGTAGGGGAATACATGCAGCCAAGTCAGGTGGCAGTCCTTCACCAACGCAAGCGAGTTGGTGAAGTTGTCCTCGGTTTCCGTGGGGAATCCGGCGATGATATCGGCACCGAAGGTCATGTCTGGGCGCAGTTTGCGCGCCTCTTCAGCGAATGCGATGGCGTCATCACGGGAGTGGCGGCGCTTCATCCGTTTCAGAATTAGATTGTCGCCATGTTGCAGCGACAAATGCAGATGCGGCATCAGGCGCGGTTCGGTGGCGACGGCTTGCATCAGTGCGAGATCCACCTCGATCGAATCGATCGAGGAGATTCGCAGGCGGGGCAGGTCGGGCACCAGTTTCAGGATTCGCAGGACCAGATCGCCAAGGCGCGGGGTGGCGGGCAGGTCGGTGCCCCAGGAGGTCAGGTCGACGCCGGTCAGCACGACCTCGGCAAAGCCGCGGTCCACGAGGCGCTTGATCTGATCGACCACCACGCCAGCGGGGACAGAGCGAGAGTTGCCGCGCCCGAAGGGGATGATGCAGAAGGTGCAGCGGTGGTCGCAGCCATTCTGGACCTGCACATAGGCGCGGGAACGGGTGCCGAAGCCGTCGATCAGGTGGCCGGCGGTTTCGGTGACGGACATGATGTCGTCGACCTGAACGGGTTCTGTAGTGCCGGTGAAGTCGGGGGCCATGGCTGCCCATGTTTCCGGCCGCATCTTTTCGGTATTGCCGATAACCATGTCGACCTCCGCCATCGCGGAAAAGGTGGCGGGTTCGGTCTGGGCGGCGCAGCCGGTGACGATCAGGCGCGCATCAGGGTGGGCGCGGCGCAGTTTGCGAATGTCCTGACGGGCCTTGCGCACGGCCTCTGCCGTAACCGCGCAGGTGTTCACGACAATGGCGTTTTGCACGCCCGCCGCGGTGGCCAGTTCGGTCATGGCGGCGGTTTCATAGGCGTTCAGGCGGCAGCCGTGATTCGAAAAGATGGGCGCGTCAGCCATGCCAGACTCCGTCAAACACATAAGCAGTAGGTCCGGTCATCCAGACGCCGTCATTGCGCCAGTCAATATACAAGGTGCCCCCATCAAGATCGATACGCACAGCGCGCCCTGTCAGGCCCCGCCGGGCGGCGGCAACGGCTGTCGCGCAGGAGGAGGAGCCGGAGGCGAGGGTGACGCCTACGCCGCGCTCCCACACGCGCATGCGCAAGTGGTCGGGGCCGACAACTTGCGCGAACTGGACGTTGGTGCGTTCGGGGAACAGCGGGTGATGCTCTATCTCGGGCCCGTGCGCGGCCAAATCAATGGCGGTGACATCATCCACGAAGAAGGTGCAGTGCGGGTTGCCCATGCCGGTCGCTGCAGGCGTGCCGTCGATGGGTAGCGACAGTGTGTCCATGGCCGATGCTAAGGGCACATCGGCCCAGTCCAGCAATGGCGCGCCCATGTTCACGGATGTCAGGCCATCGCCAGCGCGGCGCGCCTGCAAGGTGCCGCGGTCGGTGGTGATTGTCAGGGTGTCCGTGCCGCAGCGAGCCATTTCCCACGCAGCGATACAGCGGGTCGCGTTGCCGCAGGCGGCAGAGGTCGAACCGTCGCTGTTCCAGAACGTCAGGTGCAGGTCGCCCGATGGACTGTCGGTGATTTCGGCTAGCTGGTCGAAACCCACGCCGCGATGGCGGTCCGCCATGGCGATCGCAAGCTGACCGGTGACGCGCAGACCTGTCCGCGCGTCTACCACAACGAAATCGTTGCCGAGGCCGTGCATTTTCATGAACGGAATGGATGATGTTTGGACCTTCATACCGGGCCTATACGCGCCGCGCGAAACTTTATCCAGAGGAGGTAGCAATTCGGGGTTGACCCCATTCGCCCCACCGCCTAAATCGCCCAAGTGGCATGGGCCGGTAGCTCAGTTGGTAGAGCAACTGACTTTTAATCAGTAGGTCTCGGGTTCGGATCCCGACCGGCTCACCACACACTCTTTACCTTCATATATGACGATAAAGAGTGTGCGGTGGCGTGCCACTGGTCGCGGTAACGCGGATTCTGGAGTTTTCTGAGGTATGTATTCGGGCTCAGAACGACTTAGAGCGCCCGCCTAGCGCGCAAAGCGGCCGTGATGGTGCCGTCGTCCAGATAGTCCAACTCTCCGCCCACCGGGACGCCCTGCGCGAGCGAGGTGACAGTCACGCTCGTCAGCTGGTCGGCGATGTAGTGGGCGGTGGTATGGCCGTCGATCGTTGCGCCAAGTGCGAGAATCACTTCAGTCACGTTTTCTGATGTGACGCGGTCTAAGAGGCGGGGGATTCGCAAATCTTCCGGGCCGACAGCATCCAATGCAGACAATGTGCCGCCCAGAACATGATACCGGCCTTTAAATTGCTGGCTTCGTTCCATCGCCCACAAGTCGGCCACATCTTCGACGACGCAAATCTCGCCATTGGCGCGGCGATCGTCGGAGCAGATGTTGCAGATGTCGCCCGCGGCGATGTTGCCGCAATTCAGACATTCGCGCACATTCGCCCCAACCCGCTGCATCGCTTCAGCCAGCGGCACTAGAAGCTGGCCCCGCTTTTTGATTAGGTGCAACACAGCGCGGCGGGCAGAGCGCGGGCCGAGGCCCGGCAGCTTTGCCATCAGCACAATCAGGTCATCCAGATCAGTGTTACTCATGCGGCTGCACCTCGCAGAACGCCTCCGGCAAGAGTGTTTTCGGTACGATGATAGTTAGTCCGCACCTTTAGAACGGCATTTTCATGCCGGGGGGCAGGCCGAGGCTTTCGGCTATCTTGCCCATTTCATCCTGCGCGCGCTCTGATGCTTTAGACTGTGCGTCCTTGATGGCGGCAAGGATCAGATCCTCGACCACTTCCTTGTCTGCGCCGTTGAAGATGCTGGGATCGATATCAAGGCTGGTCAAATCGCCTTTGGCAGTCGCTGTTGCCTTGACCAGACCGGCACCCGCTTCACCCGTGACTGTGATGGTTTCCAGGTCGTCCTGCATTTGCGCCATCTTGGCCTGCATATCCTGCGCAGATTTCATCATCTTGGCCATATCGCCAAGCCCGCCCAAACCTTTGAACATTGTGCTGTCTCCGTCGTCGTGAATATTTTAACTCAGGTATGCTTTGGATGGGGCGGAACAAGGGGCTTAGCCGTCATCGAAGGGATCCCATTCGTCTTCGACTTCCGCCAAGGCGTCCGATTCTGCCTCTTGGGCGCGGTCGGCTTCGGTGCGGATGTCGGTGATGCGAGCCTTGGGGAAGGTCGCAAGTACCGCCTGCACCAGCGGATGCGCGGTGGCCTCTTGTTGCAGCGCGGTGGCGGTAGCGTCGCGCACTTCGGCGATCGTTGGCTCGCCTTCGGCATTGCTGACGATCACAGCCCAGCGGTTGCCGGTCCAGGCCTGCAGCCTTGCGCCAAGGCGTTGGGTTAAATCGTTCGCGGCGTCGCCCGTGGGGTGCACCTCGATCCGGCCGGGCTGATAGCCAACGAGGCGCAGGCCTGTTTCGACCTCGACCAGTAGTTTCACATCGCGGTGGGCTCGGATCAGATTCACGACATCTTCGAACCGGGCGTAGTGCTGCAACGCGTCTGTCGCAAGCTGCGGCGCGGTGGCGGCCGAGGCAGATGGGCCAGACGGGCCGTTGTGCGTGGGCGTGTGGGTTTTTGAGATCGCCTGCGTCGTGCCACCCGCCGGTGCCATGCGCGCCCCGCCGCCGCCAGAGGGCGGCGGGGTGGCATCCTTAAGCTTGCGGACAAGCTCGTCGGGCGTGGGCAGATCGGCGACGTGGGTCAGACGGATCACGGCCATTTCGGCGGCCATCATCGCGTTAGGTGATGCGGCGACCTCCTCGAGTGACTTAAGCAACATCTGCCATTGGCGCGACAGCACGCGCATCGGCAGAGCTTGCGACATTGCAAGGCCACGCGTGCGCTCGTCCGGGCCAATTGTGGGGTCATCGGCGGCATCAGGGGTGATTTTGATGACGCTGACCCAATGGGTGACCTCTGCCAGATCGCGCAGTATCGCCATGGGGTCAGCCCCGTCGGCGTATTGCGTCGACAGCTCGTTCAGCGCCTCAGCCGCGTTGCCGCGCAGGATCATGTCAAACAGGTCCAGCACGCGGCCCCGGTCGGCAAGACCCAGCATGGAGCGGACCTGATCGGCCGTCGTCTCGCCTGCGCCGTGGCTGATGGCCTGATCCAGAAGGGAGGTCGCATCGCGTGCAGAGCCTTCGGCCGCGCGGGTGATTAGCGCGAGGGCGTCGTCGCTGATTTGTGCGGCTTCAGATCCGGCGATTTTCTGCAGAAGACCGATCATTACCTCTGGTTCGATCCTGCGCAGATCGAAGCGCTGGCAGCGCGACAGGACTGTGACCGGAACCTGACGGATTTCTGTTGTCGCAAAGATGAATTTTACGTGCGCTGGGGGTTCCTCCAGCGTCTTCAGCAGCGCGTTGAAGGCGCTTTTGGACAGCATGTGAACTTCGTCGATGATGAATATCTTGAACCGCGCGGACACGGCTCGATAGCTGACGGTTTCGATGATCGCGTCACGGATGTTCTGCACGCCGGTGTTTGATGCAGCATCCATTTCCATGACGTCGACGTGACGTCCTTCCATGATGGCGACGCAGTGTTCGCATTTGCCGCAGGGGTCTGTCGTCGGCCCGCCGTTGCCGTCCGGCCCGATGCAATTCATGCCCTTGGCAATAATCCGTGCGGTCGTGGTTTTGCCGGTGCCGCGAATACCCGTCATTATAAAGGCCTGCGCGATCCGATCGGCGGCGAACGCATTTTTCAGCGTACGCACCATCGCATCCTGACCAACAAGGTCGGCAAAGGTCTCTGGCCGGTATTTGCGAGCGAGGACCTGATAGGCGGGTTTGTCGGACATGGGCGCTTTCTGCTTGCGGATCGCTTGCAATCTAGGCGTTGCAAGCCGCCGCGTCCACCGACGGTATGTCTTGCGCCAGTGTTTCCACTGCAAGCAGCAGGTCGGCGACAAAGGCATCCTCTGCAGCCGGGCGTCCCGCAGGGGGCATCCGCAGTAAGGCGCTGGGATGCAATGTGATCAAAACGGGACCATGCGGCGTTTGTTCGATCGTGCCGCGCCGGGCGGTGACGCCTTTTGCGTTTCCGGTCAGCGCGCCCATCGCCGTCGCCCCTAGCGCCAGCGTCAGGCGGGGTTTCAGCAAGGTGCGTTCCGTGTCGAGCCAGAACTTGCAGTGGCTGACCTCTGACGTGTTTGGGTTCACGTGCAGGCGGCGTTTGGCTCCTTCTTTGAATTTGAAGTGCTTCACCGCGTTCGTCACATAGGCACCGCGGCGGTCCAGCCCGGCTCTTGCTGCGAGTAAATCAAAGAGCTGCCCAGCCGGGCCAACAAAAGGCACGCCGGCCAGATCCTCTTGGTCGCCGGGCTGTTCGCCAACGATCATTAAGTGCGCGTCATGGTGGCCATGGCCCGGTACGACCTGCGTCGCGGGGCCATGAAGGGGGCAACGGGTGCAACCGGACAGGCCCGCGGTCAGCAGGTTCCATGACGCGGGTTGCGGGGTGGCCTGTAATTGTTCACGGATTCGGGCGACGCGGGCAGGTTCCAACGTCGGCGCGGCGGCGGCCATTTCGCGGACCCGCGCCTCTGCCGTGGCGATCAGGCCGGGGATGAACTGTGCCTCTGGCAGGTTTTTCCAATATTTCTT
>CAWUXN010000359.1:0-7064 GCA_963926415.1 uncultured Loktanella sp. | reverse complement strand
GTTGCACGCAAGCGTGCATCAAGGGCTGCGATCACAGCCGCGTCGGCAGAGGTGGCGCAACGCGCCCAGACGACGGCCTTCACCCCCTCGACCCTGAATTACAGGCCGAGTTCTTCAGTCGGCGAAGCTGCGATTTCTTCGTCCCGCAGCCGGTGGATATGCGCGATGAAATAACGCGTATGCGCATCATCGACGGTACGCTGCGCATTGGCCTTCCAGGCGTTGTAGGCGGAGGCATAGTCGGGGAACATGCCGACCATGTGGATATTCTTGACGTCCTTGAAGGCATTCTTGGTCGGGTCGATCAGTTCGCCGCCAAAGACAAGATGCAGGCGCTGGGTCATGAGGGGAGTCCTTTGATCACAGAGGTTTTGCCGAGCAACTTACGCAGGGCGCGGCGGTGTTACAACAGGGGGCCAGGCGGTCCGGTGCCCTTGTCGCCAGTGCCGTGTATAAAATGCCGTGTTAAAAAGCAGTTCATATCAGCGCCGCGCGCAGGGCAGCATGAACCGCGCCCGCTGCAAGCACGCCATCGACCTGCGGATGGGGATTATTGAACAGCAGCGGTGCGCCGCGCCGGTCGGTGGCGGTGCCCGACGCCTCTGACACGATCAGGCTGCCGGCGGCGATGTCCCATTCCCATGACTGGCGCAGCGTCAGCATCGCATCGAACCGCCCCTGTGCCACAAGGCATAAACGATAGGCTAGCGACGATCGGAACCCCTTGGAAAAGGGCGGCACTGCACCGCCCTGCCAGAAGTGGGGTGCGAGGTTTGGCTTGGTCGTCAACACGTTTGCTGCCGCAAGATCGGCGACTTGCGTCACGCGCAGCGGCTCGCCGTTCAGGGTGGCCCCGCCGCCCAGCGTCGCAGCAAAGGTCAGCCCTCGCGCTGGCAGCGTCACAACGCCAGCAATGACGCGCCGATCCTCGACCACCGCAAGGGCGTGTGCCCAGTCGCGGCTGTGGTTGATAAAGGCGCGGGTACCATCGATGGGATCGATGATGAACTGCCGATGCGTGGTCAGTCGGGCGGTGTCGTCAGGCGTTTCCTCTGACAGCCAGCCATAGTCACGGCGGGCACCACGCAACCGGTCTGTCAGCATATCGTTTACGGCTAGATCCGCTTCTGTCACCGGACCCTGATCGCCGTCCTTGTCCCAGACCTGCGGGTCGGACTTGAAATAGCGCAGGGCGATGTCCCCCGCAGCAGCGGCAGCGTCCAGCAGAAGGGGCAGATCAGTCGCCGGCAAGTGTCAGCCCCGATACCAGAAGCGACGGCACAACGCGGCTTAGATGCGGGCGTGCATCATTGGCGGCGATCATTGTGCGCCACATTTCGCGCAGATTGCCTGCAATCGTGCATTCATTGACGGGATGAGTGATTTCGCCGTTCTGCACCCAAAAGCCCGCAGCCCCACGCGAATAATCGCCCGTGTTGGGATTGATCGTCGATCCAATCATCGACGTGACAAGCAGCCCGGTCCCCATCTGCGCGATTAGGTCGTCGCGGCTGGCGGTGCCCTGCGTCAATGCAAGATTGGTTACGCCCGGCGATGGCGGCGCTGAGGTGCCGCGACCTGCGTTGGCCGTCGATGGCAGCCCCAGCTTGCGCCCTGTCGCCAGATCTAGCGTCCAGCCGGTCAGCATGCCGTTGTCGATCAAGGCACGACGCACGGTTGGCAGGCCTTCAGCGTCAAAGATCTTGGACGCAAAGGCACGCGGGCGGTGGGGGTCTTCGATCAGGCTCATGCCATCGGGCAATATCTGTTCGCCCAGCGCATCACGCAGGAACGACGCGCCGCGCGCGATAGCGCTGCCGTTGATCGCCTGCACCAGATGGCCGATCAGGGACGACGCGACCCGTTCGTCGAACAGCACAGGATAAGAGCCGGTCTTGGGCCTGCGCGATCCGGCGCGTTCGACCGCGCGGGCTGCAGCGGTGCGGCCGATATCCTCCGGCGCGCGCATGTCGGACTGAAAGATGCGGGTGTCGTAATCATAGTCACGCTCCATCCCGGTACCGGTGCCGCTGATCGCGACGCAGGACAACCCGATGTCGGACCGCGCATAGCCGCCAGAAAAACCGTTTGTCGCTGCCATATGTATCTGACGGCGCGAATACCCGGAACTTGTTTCAGAGACCTGAGAGATGCCAGCATTCTCCTGCGCAGCGGACTCTGCCCGCAAAGCGTAGTCCTGAAGCGTTTGCGGATCCGGTTCCGGCGATCCGTCACACAGTTCCAGATAGGCGCTGTCAGTCTGGGTGCTTAGCTGATCGGGATCAGCTAGCCCAACGGTTGGGTCCTCTGGCGCTTCTTTCGCCATGGCAACGGCGCGTTCTGCCATCGCAGCAATGGCAGCTGGCCGGCTGTCAGAGGTTGAAACGCAGGCTTGGCGCTGCCCCAGCAGAACGCGCAGTCCGATATCAACACCTTCAGACCGCTCTGCCTTTTCCAGCGCGCCTTGCCGCACATCGATGGCGATGGACGTGCCCTGCACCGCAATGGCGTCGGCATCATCGGCTCCGGCCCGACGGGCGGCGTCAAGGATCTGTTGGGTCAGCGCGGCAAGATCGGTCATGGGGACGGTTTCCTTTGTGTCGCCCAATCAGGTAGTCCGCGCAGGCCCGCACCGCAAGGTGACCGGCTGCGCGGAGCTGTCAGCGAATGCGCTGACCGTTGGCCAGAACCTGACCGTCCTTCACCTCGATCACGGATTGCAGGGCGTCTTCGCCAACGGGTTTGGCAAACATCCCCAGCATCATGCGCGGCATCATCGCCTGATCCGCAGGGATCAGCCCCATGGCGATCAAGTTATCGATCAGTGCATTGGCACCGGTCACGTTGATGGTGACCATACCATCGGGTCGCGGCATCCCCGGAAAGGTCGTTGTGTCAGCGTTATCAAAGGTGAATTCGCCGCTTCCGTCCACATTCAGTCCGACCGCGTCGATGGTCAGGGCATTCAGCGAAAGGTTTTCGATTTTGCCCGGAAAGCCGGGCTTCATGGCCAGCGCCTGTGCCTGTTCGGCGTCCATCAGTGCGACGTCCAGTTGCGCTGCGCCACTGATATCCACCTTAATTGTGGCGGGATCGCGCGGCAGGGTCGCCATTGGATCAACCATCGCCCAGATTTCTTCGTTTACCGTGAGACCAGACAGATCCAGAGCCAGCTTGAACGGAACCGGCGCATCTGTCGGGACCAACGGGGACGTCAGGGCAAAGCCATAGGACGTAGCCGAAAAACGGAATGGGAACGGCATTTCACTGCTGGTCAGATCGGCGGACACGTCGCTTGCCGTGATTTCATAACCCAGACCATCGGGGCCAACGCTATAGGACATCGTGCCCGGTCCATTGGCCGCCGTTCCATTAAGAGTCGTCGTGCCATTCACAGCGATGATGTAGGCCGAAGGCCCGCTAGTGTAGCTGCCCTTGGCGACATAGTCGCCACCGAACATCGCGGCTGGATCGGAATAGTCCAAATCCATCGGCGCGCTGCTAGTCCCAGCGCTGGCGATGCCGTCGATCTTGCCGGAAATCAAAACAGAGGTGTCATCCGGGGACGTGATATCGACGAGCAGATCGACACTGCTTGCAGTCAAATCATAGCTGCTTTCGCGCAAATCGCCCGTCACCATGGTCGAGGTGCCTGCGACAGCGTTCAGCGTGACCTGCATATCACCATCAATTGGACCATCCGTCCCAGTCAGTTTGTCGACGGACAGGACATATTGGTCCGCCGAGACATCATAGCGCAGCGCGTCAGGCGTACCGCTGGCGGTAATCACCGTGCCGGTCTGCTTGACACTCATCGCCACTTTGACGTCAGTGTCGGTTGTGAATTCCAGCGGAACAGTGTCGGATAGGGTGATATCGACCGTGCCATCGCCCGCCCCGGTAAAGACGATCTGCGGGATCGACATGCTGACCGTATCGCCATCGACATCATTGTTCAGCGCAAAATCGGTGACAATCACGGTATCGCCCGATGTATCCACCGCACCGGTCGTGATCTGCGCGGACGCGGCGAATTCGGTCATGCTGGCCTGCCATGCGTCCCAGACCTGCTGGGCAGTAACGTCGGCGCGTGCCGCAGGGGCAAGCATCAGCGCCGTCAGGCAAGCGCTTGCACGAAATGCTGTTGATGTCATCATGGGACTGATCCTTGTGCGACGTGAACATCGGGGGTGGCACTCTTGCCGTTCCGGTCCAAGTGGGGAATTCTAACGCAACGCTAATGCGTCCCGCAGGGGACCGAAAGGGAGTGCGATGAAAAACTTTGATCTGACAGGCAAGACGGTCCTGATCACTGGGGCAAGCCGCGGCATCGGGGCTGCCGCCGCACAGGCCTTTGCCGCCGCCGGCGCCAATGTCGCCTTGGTTGCGCGATCCCGCGAACTGATCACAGAACTGGCCGGGCAGATCGGCAAGCAGGCATTGGCGATCCCCTGCGACGTGTCCCGCTATTGGGAAGCCGAACAAGCCGTCAACGCCGCCATCCAGACATTTGGTAAGATCGACGTTGTCATCAATAACGCTGGCGTCATCGACCCGATCGGCGCGCTTAGTCAAGCTGATCCAGAGGCGTGGGGCAAGGCGATCGACATAAACCTGAAGGGCGTCATGCACGGCATGCGCGCAGCAATGGGCCCGATGATCGCGCAAGGTTCCGGGACGATCATCACCGTGTCTTCTGGAGCGGCGCATAATCCGCTAGAAGGCTGGTCCGCCTACTGCGCCAGCAAGGCAGGTGCCTATATGCTGACTCAGGTTGCCGACCGCGAAAACCGGGGCAAGGGGCTGCGCATCCTTGGGCTGTCGCCCGGCACCGTCGCCACCGACATGCAAAAAGAGATCAAGAAATCCGGCGTCGGCCCTGTCGCGCAACTGGACTGGTCCGCGCACATCCCGCCAGAATGGGCGGCACAGGCGCTGGTCTGGATGTGCACCCCCGAGGCTGATCCATGGCTGGGCACGGACGTGTCCCTACGCGACGAAGACATCCGAAAAAAGGTCGGCGTGGCATGATCCATAGCATCCGGGACGGCGATCTAGCGATCATCACGCTGGATCGCCCCAACAAGGCCAACGCGCTGACCGCCGCCATGCTGCGAGACCTGATCGCCGCTGTGCGGGGCGCGGGATCGGCCAAAGCGATGATCCTGACCGGAACCGGACGCGTTTTCAGCGCCGGTGCCGACCTAGACGCCGTGGCAGAGCTGAAAACCTCGCCCCTGTGGGAGGAACTGTCAGCGGCCATTGCCGCCCTGCCCGGCCTGACCATCGCGGCCTTGAACGGCACGCTGGCGGGCGGGGCCTGCGGCATGGCTTTGGCCTGCGACCTGCGCGTCGCTACTCCCGGTGCAAACGTATTCTATCCCGTCATGAAACTGGGGGTGCTGCCGCAACCCAGTGATCCTGCTCGCCTGATCGCAATCGCCGGGCTGTCGCGCGCCAAGCTAATTCTTCTGGCAGGCACCAAAATGACAGCACAGGACGCATTGGCCTGCGGATTGATCGACCAGATCGCAGACGATCCGCTGGCAGCCGCTACCTCTTTGTGCGGTGATGCACTGGCAGCCGATCTGGGCCATATCAGCGCGATCAAAGCGATGCTGCGGTGACGGCCAAAGAGCCCAAGACCGCAATAGTTGTTGGTGCCGGACCTGCCGGGCTGATGGCGGCTGACGTTCTGTCCGCCGCAGGTGTTGCTGTGACGATCATGGATAGGATGCCGTCCGCCGGACGCAAGTTTCTGATGGCCGGAAAATCGGGTTTAAATCTGACCAAGATAGAAGACCCCGCTCAATTTGATGCGGCATTCGGGGAAGCACCCCCAGCGCTGCGCGATGCCCTTGCGCAATTTGGCCCTGCGCAAGTCGTCGCTTGGGCAGAGGATCTGGGGCAGCCCGTGTTCACCGGCTCTACCGGCCGGGTCTTTCCCACAGCGATGAAGGCGTCACCCTTGCTTCGGGCATGGATGGACCGGCTAACGCGGCAAGGCGTCACCCTTTTGAAGCGCTGGACATGGGCGGGGTGGGACGGCGACGCGCTGCGCTTTAACACGCCTGACGGGCAGGTTTCACGAAGCGCCGACATCACGATCTTGGCTTGTGGCGGGGCCAGCTGGCGCAGACTTGGGTCGGACGGGCAATGGGCCAATCATCTGGACAGCGTCGCCCCTTTCAAACCCGCAAACTGCGGCTTCCAAGTAAACTGGTCGAACCACATGGCCCCCTACTTTGGCCAACCCGTCAAGGCCACGACCCTTCGCGCCGGAAAGACCACATCGCGCGGCGAGTGGGTCATCACCCAAAGCGGGATAGAGGGCGGCGGCATCTATGCCATATCCGCAGCCGCACGCGACGGCGCGCCGCTGTCCGTAGACCTGATGCCCGATCATGAACTATCAGCGCTGGACCAAAGGCTAGAGGCTGCTCGCCATAAATCGAGCTTGGGCAAGATCCTGAAATCAACCTTGCGGCTGCCGCAAACAAAGATCGCGCTGTTTAATGAAATGTCGCGCCGCGCCGGAACTGGACGCAGCACCGCGTCGCTGCTTAAAGCTTTACCCTTGCTGCACTCTGGTCCCACCCCACTAGATCAAGCCATTTCAACCGCTGGGGGACTTGAGTTTGCGCAAATGGATGGCCTGATGCTGCGCAGCAATCCCGGCACCTATGCCGCCGGAGAGATGCTGGACTGGGAAGCGCCAACGGGCGGCTATCTAATCACCGCCTGCCTTGCGACTGGACGCGCCGCTGCGCTGGCTGCGCTAGGCCGGGCACCCGCCTGACCATAACTTCTTTGATTCGCCCGCGATAAGAACGACTTGCACCGCATTTCTCTTGCAAAAACAGGCATGGCCACCTTGCGGCATTGGTGTCCGGGCAATCAAGTCGGGGATAGAATCTGTCCCACTAGATGGCAAAATGTCCAATTGCGGGCAAATGACAAGCAGCAGACTATGAACAGAGATTGGGGGGGGGCGTTGCAATAAAGCATCGTTTTATAAGTTCATGTCAGACCCATTTGGACAGAATTTAACGCTCACACCGAAC
>CAWUXN010000358.1:0-7491 GCA_963926415.1 uncultured Loktanella sp. | reverse complement strand
GGGGGGCTCCGACGTCTTGTCTGCAAGCAGCGGGGCCACAGCCCGGATCAGTATCCCGCTGGCGCAGACGCCCACCACCGGCACACCAGCCGCGAACAGATCGCGCGCATGATCCAGCGCATTGTCAAAGAACGCATCCGCAACGTCCACACGACCCTTGCGCCCATGCACCAAGGCCCCGAGCGCCGATGCCACGCGGTGCGCTGTCGCCTCGCCCGACCGCGACAGGGCCAATACAACCGGATCTACAGCCATGGATCGGCCCCTTTTGTCAGTAAAATCATTGAAAAATATGGTGCGGATGCCGGGGCCTGCGCCAGCGGGCAGACAACCTGCTCTGGCAGGCTCGCCCGTTCGACATAAACCGCATGATCCGTCAGCCCCAGATCATCGATCACCGCTCGAACTTTCGCCAGATGCCGCCCGACCTTCATGATGACGACGCTTTCCGCCCCAGCAATCCGCTCGCGCAGTTCCGCCTCTGGCAACGGCCCCGGAAGGACCGTCAGCCGCTCGTTACGCGCAACCAGCGGACGCGCCGCCACTGCCGCACAGGCCGCGATTGATGTCACACCGGGTACGACCTCGACCCGGTAATTGCCTGACAAACGCGCAAACAGATACATGAAAGAGCCGTAAAAAAACGGATCCCCCTCGCACAAACACACCACATCACGCCCAGCGTCCAAATGCGCCGCAATCGCCGCCGCCCCGGTATCATAGGCAGCCTGCGCTGGCGCGCGCTCCACGCTCATCGGTACGTCCATCACGATCTCAACCGCATCCGCCGGGATCAAGTCCGCGGCGATCGCACGCGCAAAACTCGCCCCGCCTGCCAGCGCAGGATAAGCCACAACAGCAGCCCCTTCGATCAGTCGCGCCGCCCGCAGCGTCATCAAATCCGCCGCGCCCGGCCCCAGCCCAACACCATACAGCACGCCGCTCATGCAACGCGCCCGCATTCATCTTGCCAGAAATACTCCCGCCGTAGGCTCCGCCCCCTCATCGCTTCACCAGGCTCCACTGGGTCACCGGCATCGCCGGCCGCCACCCCGTCAGCCGGCCCACCGGTTCGGCCCGGCAAACCGACAGACGCACCAGATCGCCCCCATGGCGCGCGTGCAGCGCCATCAGCACCGCCTCGGATTCCAGCGTCACCGCATTCGCAACCAAGCGGCCCAAGGGACGCAATGCGGCCCATGTAGCGTCAAAGACAGCCTCGCTCAGCCCGCCACCGATGAAAATCGCATCGGGTGCCGCAAGACCGCCCAGACAATCCGGCGCGCTGCCTTCGAGCAATTCCAGCTTTGGCGCACCCAACGCCAGCGCATTCGCGGCAGCCATGGCGCGACGGTCATCACGCGGCTCGATCCCGATTGCGCGGGCATAGCGCGCGGCGCGCATCCATTCGATCGCGACAGAGCCAGAACCACAGCCAACATCCCACAGCAACGCCCCACGCATCGGCATTAGTTTTGCCAGCGTCGCCGCCCGGATTTCCTGCTTTGTCATGGTGCCATCGGACTGGAACAGATCATCCGCAAGTCCCGGCACACGCGGCAGTAAGGCCGCGTCAGGTGCAGCAATGCATTCGACCGCCAAGGTATTGAAGGGCGGCACGACGTGATCCCAGGTCGCGGCAACACCGTCAAAGCGAACCTCGTCCTTGCCGCCCATCGCCGCCAGCACGGTCATGCGCGACTGCCCAAAGCCGCGCGCAGCCAGATATTCGGCAATCTGGCGCGGCGTTTCGGCACCGGTTGTCAGGATCAGCAGGCGCGCATCGGGCTGAATAAAAGCAACCATCTGCGCTACGGGGCGCCCGTGGACGGTCAGCGTTTCGACGTCTGCAAGGCTCCACCCCATGCGGGCAGCTGCCAGTTGAAACGCGCTCAGCTGCGGGTGATAGACGATTTCAGCAGGATCAATCGCGCGCCCGATGCGCGCGCCGACGGAAAACCACAAAGGATCGCCCGTCACCAACACGACGGCCCGTCGCCCGCGCAAACCGCGAATGGTGTCGATCATGGCATCAAACGGCGACGGCCAGGCCAGACGCTCTGCGGTCACGCTGCCTGACAAGGCATGGTGGCGCCCGCCGCCCAGAATGACCTCTGCCGCCTCGACCACGGCGCGGGTTGCGGGGTTCAGCCCGTCCATGCCGTCTTCGCCGATGCCGACAATATGCAGCCAAGGGTTCGTCATGATCCACTCCGATTTTTCGGCGAAAAATCGGCGATGCCGGTCGCCGTTCGTTTGTTTTGCCGCGTCATACCCGGACTTCCGGCAAACCAGCAGCCAAAGCGTTGACCGCGGCCGCAGCCAGCGCCGACCCACCTCGCCGCCCACGCAAGGCGATAAAATCGCAGCCGCGCGAATCAGCGGCTAATTCCGCCTTGGATTCCGCCGCACCGACAAAACCAACCGGAAAGCCTAGGATCACCGCAGGCTTTGGCGCACCCCCGTCGATCAATTCCAGCAGATGGAACAGCGCCGTCGGTGCATTTCCAATGGCCACAACGGCCCCGTCCAGATGCTCCGCCCAAAGCTCTACCGCTGCGGCAGAGCGGGTGTTTCCGATCCCTTGCGCCAAGTCCGGCACGCTGGCGTCATTGAGGGTCACGATGACTTTGTTCTGCGCCGGCAAGTAGCGCCGGATGATCCCCGCCCCGACCATTTCGCAATCGCACAAGATCGGGGCCCCCGCCGTAAGCGCCGCATGGCCCGCCGCGGCAGCACCCGCCGAAAAGGCAAGCCGGTTAGCGATTTCGACCATGCCGCAGGCGTGGATCAGGCGCGTTATCACCGGACGCATATCCGCCGCAAAGCGGTCCAGACGGGCCTCAGCACGCACTTTTGCAAAGCTCTGTGCGTAGATCGCGGCGGGGTCTTTTTCATAGGGTCTCACGGTGACGACGCCTTTGTGGGGGGGTGAGGGGTCTGACCCTCCGGGGGAGTTTGGCTGACCAAAATAGGTCAGCTTTTGCGGGACTTGCGCGCACTTTCGGGGCCGTGGGGATGGTGCGCGTGCGGATAGACCGGGTGGGCGTGATCGTGATCATCGTGGTGATGATGCCCGTGGTCATGGCCTTGGCTTTGACCATGACTGTGCGGCAGCCCGTGGGCATGCGCATGGGCGTGCTGCGCCTCCAGCCGGCACAGGCCAGTGCAGAAGGTATCGCAAAGGCTGCAATCCGCCACATTCGAGCCGGGCGCATTCGCCCCCTGCCCTTCGACGTGATGGTGATGGCTTTCCTGCACAGCGCCGACCTCGCCCTCGAAGCCCAGAACCTTGGTTCGGTATTTACACATGACGCACAGCGCGGGGGGCGTGGCGGCAAAGGCAGGGTGCTGGCGGTCGGCCGCACTAATTTCGCGGGATTCGCCGTCAGCCAGTGCCAAAACCTGATCACGGTAAGCACAGATGCCGCAGTTGGGAGGCGGCGTGGCCCCGGCCTGTTCTGTGATCCGTTCTGCAAAAGTTTCGAGCACTTGGCGGTGATCGCCTAGATAGCCTGCTTTGACAAACGTGATATCCGTATGCTCCGCCGCGACGCGGTCGGTAAAGCCGTAAATGCGATCGATCAGGATACCGGAGAACAGGAAATACGGGAATACGATGACGCGCTTATAGGGCAGCATCGCGACGTGTTGCAGGCAGGGCTCCACTAGCGGGAAGGTCACGCCAGAATAGCCGACCTCGTGCCAGCCAAAACCCATCCCTTCGGCCAGCATGCGGGAAATCTTGGCCACGTTGCCATTGGCGTCGGGGTCAGAGGCACCGCGTCCTATAACGACAAGGCATGTCTCGGTCAGCGGCAGGGGGCCATGTTCAGCGTTAGCGCTGTCTACGGCATCCTGAATGCGGCTGGCGGCGGCGGCGATCATCTTAGGGTCGACGCCCAGTTCGCGGCCATAGCTGATCGCGACATCGTGCTGCGCGGCATAGGTGTTCAGAACCGTAGGGATGTCATTCTTTGCATGCATCGCAGCGAACAGCATCCCCGGCACCGCCAAAATGCGGTCGCAGCCTGCATCCCGTAGACGGTCAAGGCCGTCGCGGATCACTGGGTTAGCAAATTCCAGATAGCCATAATCCACCAGCCAATCGGCGGGCAAAAAAGCGGGCAGTTTTTGCGCCAGGGTCGCGAATTCGTCAACGGCGGATTGGCTACGCGAGCCATGGCCGCAGATCATCACACCGGTTTTCATGCAGGTTGTTCCTCGCGCTCGGGTTCGGATTTCTGTTTCGCCTTGCGTCCCTTGAGCGCGCCCAGCGCGATGGCGATTCCCGCCGCCCCCAAGGCGATTCCCGCGACCCAGTGATTGTGCCCCGCCGCATCGACCAGATGGCCGGGATGGGCAGAGGCGGTCGTGGCCGTCAGTGTCAGGATGGTCGTCAGCAAGCGCATGGCGTATCTCCGGGCGTAAATCGTCCAGGGCCGAGAGCTGGCATTTGACGATGTGGTGTCCCAGTCCCCGTCAGGGTCGACTAGTCCGCCACCAACCGCTCTGGCCCCGTATCGGGCTTCGTCAGGAACAGCCTATAGGACGGCGAGGACAAGTTCGCAATGGAAAGGGACCTTGGAAAACGCCACTGTGACGCAAGGGCGCACGGCGAGGATAATCCGCGGCCTTCTTATCGACTGGGGCTTGGCCTGTTAACGGACCAACTGCAGCCCAGGACCATGACGGACGCCTGCCGCCGCGGCGGCAGCCGCGCTTTGCACCGTCAGCGCGCCGCCATAGGCGATGGCCAGCGCTTTGCAGATCGCAAGGCCAAGACCCGCGCCGCCCTAGGAGCGGTTGTGGGTCAGTTTCAGCTGCTGAAGGGCGTTGAAGATCACGTTGTGCGCCTCTTCAAGGATGCCGCAGCCGTTACTTTCGACTTCGATATCAAAGCCGGTCGCCGTCAACCTTGCGCGCAGCGTGATATCGCTATTTTTGGTGAATTTGAACGCGTTGCCGACAAGATCGGACAGGATCTTCAAGCAACGCGTCCGGTCAGAAAAGGCCACAACCTCTTCGCAGTCGATCGTGATCTCGAGGACTTTTCAGCGGCAGCAGTTGCTAACTGATCTTTGACCTTTTCCAGCAGGGCGCGCACCGGAAATGACGTCTGCTCTAGCGCAGTCTCGCCCAGATTAATGCTGGTATAGTCCAGAATTTCATTGATCAGGCCCAGCAGGTGGTTGGCGGTGACAGTGATCTTCTGACCATAAAGTTCTGCCTGATCACCGATCCGGCTGTCCTGATAGCCGGTGACCTTTTGCTCGGATTTCACGGCATTCATGTCCTTCAGCCGGCCTAGGATGCTGGCTTAGCACAGCACGATCGTCAGCGGCGTGCGCAGCTCGTTGATGTTTTCCATCCATGTCCGGTTTTCGACCATGTAGTTGAACTGCGCGCCGATAACGATCACGATGGCCGTGCCACTGATGGCAAGGGCCAGTACCTTGAACGCTTCGGAGTTTATGAAATCACCAGAGACATCCAGCGGCGAGACGCTGAACGCCTTCATCCCGGGAAAGTGCAGACTGACCATGGCAAAGGTCAGCGCAGCGTTCATTTGCTATTCGCCAGCGCCCTTGGCCCTGTTGCCAAAGGCCAGCGCGGTCGCGCCAAAGACGACTGCCAGAATGGCCAGGCTGATGTCGTAGAACGACGTGATCTAATTGATGACGGTCATCATGGATTCACTCTGGTTCACATTTTTACTGGCCTGATCAGAGCTTTCGTATTTCGGCGAACTGTGGCGAAGTTTGGGCCGGCTTCGTGAATATGCGTTATTCTGCATCACCTTACGCTTGGTAAAGAGCAGTGCGATCCGGCGATCTGCTGCAAAAATGGGCTGTTGTATGGGGTGTGGGCGGAACTCCATGCGGCCGGCTTCCACTGCTTCGCGCACAGCCTCTGCGCGGCAATCCGGGTTAAGTGCGCGCCGCACCTGCCCTACGTTCCATTTCAACGGTTAAAGGAGCGATGACATGGGCCTGCTGGTTGACGGAAAATGGCAAGACAAGTGGTACGACACCAAGAAGAGCGGCGGCACCTTTCAGCGGGACGTCGCAAGTTTTCGCAACTGGATCACGGCAGACGGCAGCGCCGGGCCGTCCGGTGACGCGGGCTTCAAGGCGGAAACCGGACGCTATCATCTCTATGTCAGCTATGCCTGCCCTTGGGCGCACCGCGCGCTGGTCTTTCGGATGCTCAAGGGGCTTACGGATCATATCACCGTTTCGGTCGTGCATCCGCACATGCTGTCCGAAGGCTGGGTTATGTCGGACGACTGGGACGGGGCCACGGGGGACACCCTGTTCGGTCTGGATTACTTGCGGCAGGTCTATCTTAAGGATACGCCGGATATGACAGGCCATGTCACTGTCCCGCTGCTGTGGGACAAGTCCCAGAACCGCATCGTATCGAATGAATCGTCCGAAATCATCCGGATGTTCAACAGCGCCTTCACCGATCTGACCGGCAACACGGATGATTACTGGCGCGAGGACCTGCGCGAGGCGATCGCACCGATCAACGAGCGGATTTATCACAGCGTGAACAACGGGGTCTATAAAGCGGGTTTTGCCACCACGCAGCAGGCCTATGACGATGCGGTGCACCCGCTGTTCGACAGCCTTGACTGGCTAGAGGATATCCTGTCGCGCAATCGCTATCTGATGGGGGATCACGTCACAGAGGCCGACTGGCGGCTTTGGACAACCCTGGTGCGGTTCGACAACGTCTATCACACCCATTTCAAGTGCAACCGCGCCTTCATCCGCGACTATCCGAACCTGTGGGGTTTCACGCGCGAACTGTACCAATGGCAGACGCCCGATGGGCCAGTCGCGGACACGGTGAACATGGATCACATCGTCCAGCACTATCACTACAGCCATGAAACGGTGAACCCGTACCGCATTATTCCGATCAATCCGAACCCGGATTTTGACCTAGCGCACGGACGCGGCTGACCGCTCGCCGTAATGCAACACGATTTCCGCCAGCTCGTCTGGCGGAACATTGCGGTTCAGCGTCAGGCGTGCCGTAGCGCAATGGGCAAAGATCGACCCGTCCGAGAAATAGCTATTGTCCGTCACGCAGGTCACATTGGACCAAGGCTGCCGAAAGGCGGCAACAACGGTGACAGTCAACCTGTTGCCCTGTTCCAGAACCAGATCAAGCACGACCGCGTCAAAGGTGTGGTCTTTCAGCGCCTGTACCTCAGAACCAGCGTCACTGCACAGGTTGACATTCGCGCCCTGACGTTGCCTATTTCATCGCCATTTCATGTCCAAAACAGCACCGCTTTGCACTATAAGAATGCGAACCGGCACAAGTCCGGTATGGTGTTACGCCAAATGTGTCATGACGGAAAATTACCGCAGATAGTCGCTGCTGGATACCTTCAGTCAACACTTGGGCCATCGATGACAGATTCCTGCTGCCCTCCGCTTGTATCATGGGCAAAAATCCGGTTGAAACAGGCAA
>CAWUXN010000357.1:0-5495 GCA_963926415.1 uncultured Loktanella sp. | reverse complement strand
CAATCTGCAGGCTACCACCCCCGATTATTGCAGGGCTTCCATGTATTTTCAGCATGCCTACTTAATGAGCAGTTAGCTTGATTCATGAGCGTCAGCCCCGGCAGTGTAAGTGTCGCAAACCGCTGCAGATTGCGACAACTCCGGGTCGAGAGGCGAAGTGTGCTTGGTTTGTGTTCGCGTTTTGTGCTAACGCGACTTTAACCATAAGAAAAGAATGAGGGTGCGATGCGGGTGTTGGGGATCGATCCGGGGCTGCGGAACATGGGCTGGGGCGTTGTCGATGTGCAGGGCAGTAGAATCGTCCATGTTGCGAATGGCGTGTGTCACGGGCTGGGTGACAACCTCGCAGAACGTCTGCTGACGCTGTATCAGGGGCTGACTGCGGTGATGATCGCCCACGCGCCTGATCGTGCTGCAGTTGAGCAGACCTTTGTGAACAAAGACGCTGTCGGCACGCTGAAGCTGGGGCAAGCGCGGGGTATCGCGCTGCTGGTCGTGGCGCAGGCGGGCATCGAGGTGGGCGAATACGCCCCCAATGCGGTGAAAAAGGCTGTGGTCGGCGTGGGCCATGCGGCCAAGGCGCAGATTGATCACATGGTACGGCTGCAATTGCCCGGGGTGAATTTGGCCGGGCCGGATGCGGCGGACGCCTTGGCGATTGCCATTTGCCACGCGCATCACCTGCAATCGGCGGGGCATCTGAACAAGGCGCTGGCCAAGGCCACTGCGCGGGCTGCGTCATGATTGGGCGGATTGCCGGGCGGCTGGATTACCGCGCTGCCGACCATGTGCTGATCGACGTGCGCGGTGTCGGATACCTTGTGTTCATCAGCGACCGCACGATGGCGGGTCTGCCGGGGAACGGCGAAGCGGTCGCGCTTTATACTGACCTGTTGGTGCGCGAGGATAACCTGCAGTTGTTTGGATTCACGTCGCTGGTGGAAAAGGAATGGCACAGGCTTCTGATGGGTGTGCAGGGGATTGGGGCGAAGGCTTCGCTTGCCATTCTGGGCGCGCTGGGGCCGGAGGGCGTGTCGAAGGCGATCGCGCTTGGCGACTGGAATGCGCTGGCCAAGGCCAAAGGTGTCGGCCCCAAGATCGCGCAGCGCGCGGCGGTTGAGTTAAAGAACAAAGCCCCCGCTGTGATGGCGATGGGCGGCGGCGTGGTCGATGACTATGATATCGTGATCGAAGATGACGCACTCGCCGCGCCACCCAAGACTCGCAAGGCACCTGCAAAAGCCAACCCGGCACAGGGCGAGGCGCTGTCGGCGCTGGTCAATCTTGGCTATGCCCCCGGGGATTCGGCGGCCGCTGTTGCCGAAGCGATGACACCCGAGGCCACGACCGGAGAGGTGATCCGCGCGGCCTTGAAGCTGCTGGCACCGAAAGGGTAAGGCAGGGCTATGAGTGAACCCGATCCCCTGATGCGGCCAGAGCCTTTGCCCGAGGATTCGGACCGCGCGCTGCGCCCGCAAACGCTGGAGGCGTTCATCGGGCAGGCCGAGGCGCGGGCAAACCTGCGCGTTTTCATCGAGAGCGCGAAAATGCGCAAAGATGCGATGGACCACGTGCTGTTTCACGGCCCGCCGGGTCTGGGCAAGACGACGCTGGCGCAGATCATGGCGCGCGAGTTGGGCGTTGGGTTCCGCATGACATCCGGGCCTGTGCTGGTGCGGGCGGGGGACTTGGCGGCGATCCTGACTAATCTGGAACCAAACGATGTTCTGTTCATCGATGAAATTCATCGCCTGAACCCGGCAGTGGAAGAAGTGCTGTATCCCGCGCTGGAGGATTTCGCGCTGGATCTGGTGATCGGCGAGGGACCTGCCGCGCGGACCGTGCGGATCGAATTGCAGCCCTTTACACTCGTTGGGGCTACGACTCGGATGGGCCTGCTGACAACGCCGCTGCGCGACCGGTTTGGCATCCCTGTGCGGTTGGAGTTCTATACCGAGAACGAGTTGCATGAGATCGTCACCCGCGGTGCCCGGCTGATGGGTGCGCCTGCCACGCCGGACGGCGCGCGCGAGATTGCCCGCCGCGCGCGGGGCACGCCGCGCATTGCCGGGCGGCTGCTGCGCCGTGTGGTAGATTTCGCGCTGGTCGAAGGGGACGGCACCGTGGACCATGCCATCGCAGACCGGGCGCTGACGCGGATGGGCGTTGACGATATGGGGCTCGATAACGCCGACCGGCGGTATTTGCGGCTGATCGCCGAAAGCTATGGTGGCGGCCCGGTCGGGGTCGAGACCTTGAGCGCGGCGCTAAGCGAGAGCCGAGATTCGCTAGAAGACGTCATCGAGCCTTATCTGCTGCAAAAGGGTCTGATCCAACGTACGCCGCGCGGACGGATGCTAGCGCGTAATGCGTGGCGGCATTTGGGGCTGGATGCGCCAAAGCGCGACAGTGATCTGTTTGACTGAGACCGGACGCTCTGCGGGGGGTATTTGTGGAAAAAGCTAGGATGAGGGCGCGATGATCGGGGCGGATGAAGTTGCAGCAAAGTTTACGCGGGGCGATGGCAGTTATTTGTGCGCGCGCTGGGGGCGGCCGATCGTGCCGGTAGTCTTTGGCGTCGATGAGGCCACGCTGGGCGTGTTTAAGGGCGCTATCGAGGCGGTTGTAGTCCTCGCGGGTCACAAGATGGCAGAGACTGACTGGGAGCTGGGCGCGAACCTGATGGTGTTCTTTTGCCGCGATTGGGCAGAGCTGACCGAGGTGCCGCATCTTGATCAGATGGTGCCTGACCTTGGGCCACTTGTGGGCCGGTTGCAGGCGGCAGACGCGAACCAGTACCGGATATTTAGATTTGATGAGGCCGGTGCAATTAAGGCGTGTTTTGTTTTTTTGCGTATGGATGCGAATCTGGAGGCCGTGAGCGCGGATACATTGGCGCTGAGCCAAGCGGTGCAGACGATTGTGCTGTGGTCGGACCGGGCGTTCATGGATGTGTCCGCCTTGGCCTTGGTAAAAGGCGTGGCGGTGATCCGGCCTGAGGTGGCGGGGATCGTGCGGGCGGTCTATGACCCGGTCCTGGCTGCGGTGTCGCGCGATGCGAGCCATGCGATGCGGCTGGCGGCACGGGTGGGAAAGATGCAATGAGCCATGAGACTCCGGTGCGTGTTTATTACGAAGATACTGACATGGGCGGCATCGTTTATTATGCCAACTATCTGAAATATATCGAGCGTGGGCGGTCCGAGCTGGTAGAGCTGCTGGGCATGAACCAGATGGAAATGCGCGATAAGGAGGGGGTCGTTTTTGTCGTGACCCGCGTTGTGGCGGATTATCTGGCACCGGCGCGGCTGGATGACCGTTTGACCGTGCATACCGCGCACAGAGCGCAAAGCGCAGTGCGCTGGGTGTTCGACCAAGAGGTGCGCCGCGGGAATGATGTATTGTTTCGGGCCGAGGTGACGGCGGTTTGCATGACGCTGGATGGGCGGCCGACGCGCTTGCCAAAGTCGCTGCGGGGGGCAGTGGACTAGCCGCGTCGGCGGTCTGGCGCAAACGTGTGCGGAATGACATTGGCGTTTTGTTGCGATTCGGCTAGAATCTCTCCTAATCAGACCGCGTAGGCGGCCAAACGGCAGAGCAGGCACCATGGAAACAGTTCCCGATATCACGATGTGGTCGATGTTCGCCCACGCGACAATCCTTGTCAAATTCGTCATGTTCGCGCTGATCGGCACCAGCATCTGGTGCTGGTCGATCATCGTCGACAAGACCATTCAGTATCGCAAGGCGCGGGCCGCAGCCGACCTGTTCGACCGCGCCTTCTGGAGCGGCGAGCCGCTTGATCAGCTGTATGACCAGATAGCGGGTCAGCCGCGCGGCGCGGCCGAGGTCGTCTTTAGCGCCGGGATGACGGAATGGCGTCGCAGTCACCGGCAGGACGGCGATCTGATCGCTGGCGCGCAGGCCCGGATTGACCGCAGCATGGATGTGGCCATCGCCAAGGAGGCCGCCAAGTTGCAAAAGGGGCTGTCCGTGCTGGCGACAACCGGATCGGTTGCGCCCTATGTCGGTCTGTTTGGTACGGTGTTTGGCATTATGAACGCCTTTATCGAAATCGCGCAGGCACAGAACACGAACCTTGCGGTTGTCGCCCCCGGCATCGCAGAGGCGTTGCTAGCCACGGGTCTGGGTCTGATGGCGGCTATTCCAGCCGTTGTCTTTTACAATAAGTTAAGCGCGGATGCGGACCGGATTGTCGCGGGCTACGAGGCCTTTGCTGACGAATTCAGCACCATCCTGTCGCGCCAGTTGGACGCCTGAGCCATGGCTGAGGCTGGCAACCGGCGGGGGCGGCGGCGCGGGCGGGCGCAGCCGATGGCCGAAATCAACATCACGCCCTTTGTGGACGTCATGCTGGTGCTGCTGATCATCTTTATGGTCGCGGCACCGCTGATGACTGTCGGCGTGCCGGTGGAACTGCCCAAAACTGCTGCAAGTGCGTTGCCAAGCGATCAAGAAGAGCCACTGACGGTGACGATTAAGGGCGATGGTTCTTTGGCGATCCAGAACACCGACACGGCAGAGGGTGAATTGGTGGCGAAGTTGCAGGCGATTGCGGCGGAACGCACCAGTGACCGGATTTTCCTGCGCGCGGATGGCGGTAACGCCTGGAATCGCGTGGCAGAGGTTATGGGCGCGCTGAATGCGGCGGGTTTTTCCAATATCGGACTGGTGACGGATATCGGCGGGACTGCGCTTTCGGCCCCGGCACAGACGGGTAACTAACCCATGAAACGAACGACCGGCACATATGTCTCGGCCGCCGGGCATCTGGCGTTGTTGGTCTGGCTGATTGGGGGCTGGGGCTTCGATTCGGAACCTTTGCCGTTTGAAATTAGCGAAGTTTCGGTGGTTAGTTCCGAGGAATATGCCGCGATCGTCGCTGCGACGACGCCTGACCCCACGGATGCGCCGCCAGACGCACCGGAAACGCCGAGTGCTGAGGCTGCGCCAGAGGTTCCAGTGCAAGAGGAGGCTGCTGCGACGCCGCCGCCGCCTGACGTTGTGCAGCCGCCAGCGCCAGATTTGCCGCCGCCGCCTGCGCCAGAGCCGCCAGAGCCGATGCCTGTGATCAGCGATGCGCCCGCTAGCCCCGGTCCGCCAGCAGAGGAAGTTGTCGCCGCGCCGAACCTGACCGCCAGCCCGCGCCCCATTCCGCGCCCGGCGCAGCGCATCACACCTGATCCGGTTGCCCCGCCGCCGCCCGATGCGGCCCCGGCAGATTTGGCGCAGGATATGGCCAGCCCTGATGCGGCCCCGGATGCACCTGTCGTTGAGCAGGCGCAGGAGCAGACCGCGCCAGAGGAAGCCGCGGCCGAGATTGTGACAGAGGCTGAGACGCCGCAAGGTTTGGTGACCGAAACGCCGCGTCCGAGCACGCGGCCTAACCGTCCGACTCCGGCCCCAGCGCCGGAAGTCGCGGCAGAAACGCAGACGGCAGAGGCACCGACTCCGCAGGTGGATCAATCCGCTGT
>CAWUXN010000356.1:0-6253 GCA_963926415.1 uncultured Loktanella sp. | reverse complement strand
GCTCTTCCGATCTCGACATCGCCGATCTGCGCGGCGTAACAGGAGAGATGCTGATCCTGTCCTGCCCTGACGTGTCGCTGTCCCGCCCGGTCCGCCTGCTGCATCCGCGCGCACCGCTGTATATCGTGCCGCGCGGCAACGGGATCTTTATGCTGGGGGCCACGATGGTCGAAGGGCGCGCGGGCAAACACATCTCTGCCCGCGCCCTACTGCAACTGCTGTCCGCCGCCTATGCCCTGCACCCCGGCTTTGCCGAGGCTAACGTGATCGAGATCGGCGTCGACAGCCGTCCAGCCTTTGCCGACAACCTGCCGCGCATCCGCCGCAACGGCAATCTGATCCGGGTCAACGGTCTGTTCCGCCATGGCTTTCTGCTAGCGCCCGCCGCCGCGCGCATGGTGGCCGCCCTGATTTTCGACAACCAAACGCCAGAGGTGATGGATGAGACTGCAGCTTAACGGAAAACCAATCGACGCGCAGACCGCGACTCTTGCGGACCTGCTAACCGCCCAAGGCTTTGCCGGTGCAAGGGTCGCAACAGCCGTGAACGGCCAATTCGTGGCCGCAACCGCCCGCGCAAATCATGCGTTGTCAGACGGCGACCAGATCGAAATTCTTGCCCCGATGCAGGGGGGGTAAATCATGCGGAATTTCTATGGCACCGCCCTCCCCGGCGGCCTGATGTTGGGCACGGCGCAATACCCGTCTCCTGCGATTTTGGCGGATGCATTCCAGCGCAGCGGGGCCAGCGTCGCCACCGTGTCCCTGCGACGCGAAAGCGGGCAGGACCGCGCGGGCCAAGATTTTTGGCGGCTGATCAGCGATCTGGGCGTATACATTCTGCCCAACACAGCCGGTTGCCATACGGTCAAAGAGGCCGTCACCACCGCCCACATGGCCCGCGACGTCTTTGACACACCGTGGATCAAGCTTGAGGTTATTGGCGACGCCGACACCCTGCAACCCGATGTCTTTGGCTTAGTCGAGGCTGCCCGCATCCTTACCGCCGAAGGGTTTCAGGTCTTTCCCTACACCACAGAGGATCTGGTCGTGGCAGGCCATCTGCTGGACGCAGGTTGCGAGGTTTTGATGCCCTGGGGGGCCCCCATCGGGTCTGGGCTGGGACTGAATAACGTCTTTGGCCTGCGGGCGCTGCGGGCGCATTTTCCGGACGTGCCACTGGTGATCGACGCAGGCCTTGGCCTGCCATCACAAGCGGCCCGCGCAATGGAACTGGGGTTCGACGCCGTGCTGCTAAACACCGCCGTCGCATCGGCGGGTGATCCGGCAGCAATGGCTGAGGCGTTCGCACTGGCGATTCGCGCTGGAAAACTGGCTGCGCAGGCAGATCCGATGGAGCCGCGCGACATGGCCGCCCCATCTACGCCGCTAATTGGAAAGGCCTTCCTGACATGACCTTGGACCGTTTTTATCCCATTTTCGACAGCGCCGACTGGCTAGACCGGCTGGTGCCGTTAGGCATCAAGCTGGTGCAATTGCGGATCAAGGACGCGGGGGCAGCCGGGCTACGCGATCATATCCGGCGGGCCAAGACCGTCTGCGCGGCCCACGATTGCACGTTGGTGATCAACGACCACTGGCGCATCGCCATCGACGCAGGCTGCGATTGGGTGCATCTGGGCCAAGAGGATCTGGACACAGCCGACATCGGCGCGATCCAAACTGCCGGGCTGCGCCTTGGCATCAGCACCCACGACCGCGCAGAACTGGCACGCGCGCTGGATCTGGCGCCGGACTATGTTGCGCTTGGCCCGATTTACCCCACGATCCTGAAGCAGATGAAATGGCACCAACAGGGCACTGAAAAGCTGACCCTGTGGCGCAACCTGATCGGGGAAACGCCCTTGATCGCCATCGGCGGCATGTCGATTGACCGCGCGCCTGGTGCCTTTGCCGCCGGGGCGGACGCGGTGTCCGCCGTGACCGATATCACCCTGCACCCCGAGCCAGAAGCGCGCGTGCACGCATGGCTGGCGGCCACACGATGAGCCGCTATGCCAGGCAAGACATTCTACCTCAGGTCGGCCCCGCTGGACAGGCCGCGATCCGCGCCGCTGATGTGCTGGTCGTCGGGGCTGGCGGGCTGGCAGCCCCAGCGCTGCAATATCTGGTCGGCGCTGGTATCGGGCATCTGACACTGGTCGATCCGGACGTTGTGTCGCTGTCCAACCTACACCGACAAACGCTGTTTCGCCAAACCGACATCGGCCAGCCCAAAGTCAAAGCCGCTGCCGCGCGCCTGAAGGATCTGAACGCAGATTGCCGGATCGAAGTCAGGCATACAGCGCTTGATCCCACTAATGCCAAGGCGCTTGTCGCCCCCTGCACGCTGGTGCTGGACTGCGTCGACAGCTTTGCCGCCAGCTATATTCTGTCGGACACCTGCCTTGCGGCCGGGGTGCCGTTGATCAGCGCCTCGGCCCTTGGCGTCAGCGGCTATGTCGGCGGGTTTTGCGGCACCGCCCCATCCCTGCGCGCCGTGTTTCCTGACCTGCCGGACCGGGCGGCAAGCTGCGCGACAGCCGGCGTCATGGGGCCTGTCGTTGGCCTGATTGGCGCGGTGCAGGCACAGATGGCGGTGGCAGTGTTGACCGGTCAGGTGCCTTCGCCGCTCGGGCAGATGATGTGCTTTGACATGGGTACCTTTCGCAGCAGTGATTTTCGCTTTGATACCGCGCCTGAACCTACCGCCGATTTTCGGTTCATCGCCCCTGCGAGCATTAGCCCCGGCGATTTGGTTATTGACCTGCGCGACGTGCTCGAGGCGCCCGCTGCCGTCAGCCCCGACGCTCTGCGGCTGACCGTGACGGAGTCGGCACAGTACCCTGTACCGGACAGAGGCCAACGCGTTGTTTTCGCTTGCCGTTCAGGCTTGCGGGCATGGCAAGCTGCCACCCACCTGCGGTCCCTCTGGACCGGACAAATCTCCTTGATCGCCGTCGGCGATGCCACACTCATTGAAAGGTACATTTCATGAAGCTTACCGCACTCTGCACCGCATTGGCCCTAACAACGCAGCCAGTGCTGGCCGCCGACGACATGACCATCCTGCTGGACTGGTTCGTAAACCCCGACCACGGCCCGATCATCGTGGCGCAGGAACTGGGGTATTTCGCCGAACAGGACCTGAACGTCACCATCGTCGCCCCTGCCAATCCGTCCGATCCGCCCAAGATGGTCGCCGCCGGTCAGGCCGACCTTGCGATTTCCTATCAGCCGCAACTGCACCTACAAATTCACGAAGGCCTGCCTCTGCGTCGCGTCGGCACCCTGATCGCAACGCCGCTGAACTGCTTGCTGGTGCTGGCGGACGGGCCGATCATGTCCCCCGCCGATCTGGCCGGCAAAAAAGTCGGATTTTCCGTCGGTGGCGTCGAAGAGGCCGTGATGGACGCGATCCTGCGCCACAACGGGCTGTCGCTGGACGATGTCGAGTTGGTCAATGTAAACTGGTCGCTGTCGCCGTCACTGATGTCCGGTCAGGTCGACGCCGTCATCGGTGCCTTTCGCAATTTCGAGTTGAACCAGATGCAGATCGAAGGCGTTGAGGGCCGCTGCTTTTTCGTCGAAGAACACGGCATCCCATCTTATGACGAGCTGATCTATGTCGCCAATGCAGACACAATAGACAAGGACCAGATCGCCCGCTTCCTTGCAGCCACACAAAAGGCTACGCAATATATCGTCAATCACCCAAGCGAGAGTTGGGACGTGTTCGCCGCAACGTCCGTCGAGCTGGACGACGGTCTGAACGCGCGCGCTTGGGTTGATACGGTCCCGCGCTTTGCCCTGCGCCCCGCCGCGATGGACGCGGGCCGGTACGCCGCGTTCGAGGCGTTTCTGGCTGATGCAGGCCTGATCCCAGACCAGACCCCAGTGGCCGGCATCGCCATCGACGTGACCGCGCCATGACGCCGCCGGATTACGGGCAAACCGTCGCTCTGTGGCGCTGTGGCGCCCCGGGGCCGTGGCAGGATTTCACCCAACATGCCTTTGTCGCGGGGCTGGGGAACGGAACGCTGCCGCACGGGTCTTTTCTCCACTATTTAAAGCAGGACTACGTTTTTCTGGTCCACTTTGCGCGCGCCTGGTCGCTGGCCGTCGTCAAGGCCGAGACTCTAGCGGAAATGCGCGTTTGCGCTGCCACCGTCGATGCGCTGGTCAATCACGAAATGGCGCTGCATATCGCCATTTGTGCCAGCCACGGCATTGACGAGGCTACATTGTTCCAGACGGTCGAGGCGGCCCCGAACCTGGCATATACCCGCTACGTAATGGACGCCGGGCTGCAGGGGGATTTCCTTGACCTGATGGCGGCGCTTGCGCCCTGCGTTATGGGATATGGCGAAATCGGCCTGCGACTTGCACAAAACTGCACCCCGGACACGCCTTACTGCGCTTGGATCGACACTTATGCTGCGCAGGGTTATCAGACCGTCTGCACCGCCGTCGGCGCGATGATCGACGCCGCGGTGGCGCAGCGGACTGGCCCCTTGCCGGCGTCGCCGCGCGCCGCGCGCCTGCAACACCGCTTTACCACCGCCACCCAGCTGGAGGTCGGCTTTTGGCAGATGGGTTTGAACGCGTGACCCCGCCGCCCGGCATCAGGCTGGCGGGGGACTACACCCTTGGCGGGGCGCGTCTTTTCACGGCGGATCTGCACCTGCGGGCGGGCGAATGGACCTGCCTGCTGGGCCGCTCCGGCACCGGAAAATCCACTATCCTGCGGCTACTGCTCGGGCTAGCTACTGGCGGCACCTTTGCCGGCGACATCGCGGCGACAGATGGATCGGACCTGCGCAATTGTATCAGCTATATGGCGCAATCGGATCTGTTGCTGCCGTGGCTGCCTGTGCTGGACAACGTTTGCATCGGGTCCCGCCTGCGCGGCGAACCGCCCGACCGGGACCGTGCGGCCGAACTGCTGGACCGTGTCGGCCTGGGCCCTGCCGCACAGCAGATGCCGGGACAGCTATCGGGGGGCATGCGGCAGCGCGTCGCCCTTGCTCGCACCCTGTTCGAGGATCGTCCCGTCACCTTGCTGGACGAGCCCTTTTCCGCCCTGGATGCTAGCACACGGGCCGATATGCAGGATTTGGCGGCAGAGGCCCTGTCTGGTCGCACCGTCTTGTTGGTCACCCACGACCCAGCAGAGGCCGCCCGGCTGGCCCACCAGATCATTCTGCTGTCCGCGCACGGCACGCAGCACTGGCCTGTTCCGCCAGCAACGCCGCCCCGCGCAATCGATGACCCGGCCACCATTGCCAGTCAAAGCCGCCTGCTGGCCCACCTGCGCAGCGCCGCCGCATAATGAGGGGGCGGGATATATTGGCAGCGGCCTTGCTGGCTGTAGCGCTATGGCAGGCAGCCGTCATGCTGACCGGCGCACCGCACTTCATTCTGCCCTCTCCGCTTCGGGTGCTGCGCGCTGCCTATGCCAGCCGCATCCTGATCGCGCAAAACGCCTGGGTTACAGGAGCAGAGGTTCTGCTGGGCCTGACCCTGGGCGCCGCATTGGGGGCGGTGACAGCGATTACACTGGCCATGTCGCGAACAGCAGAGCGGCTGATGCTACCGCTTTTGGTCTTCACCCAAGCGATCCCAGTCTTCGCCCTCGCCCCATTGCTGACGCTGTGGTTCGGCTTTGGTATGGGGTCAAAGATCGTAATGACCGTGCTGATCATCTTCTTTCCTGTCACATCTGCTTTTCACGACGGGGTGCGCCGCGCGGATCCCGGTTATCACGATCTAGCCGCCACCATGGGCGCGGATCGCTTGCGGTTCATGCGCCATATCCTGATCCCGCAGGCGCTGCCCGCCCTTGGGTCAGGTCTGCGGCTGGCGGCCGTCTATGCCCCCATCGGGGCCGTGATCGGCGAATGGGTCGGGGCGTCGCGTGGTCTGGGGTATCTGATGCTACTGGCCAATGGCCGGGCCAAGATCGACCTAATGTTCGCCGCCCTGATCGTGCTGGCCTGCATGACCGTCATGCTGCATCTGGCCGTAGGGCGACTAGCGGACCGTCTGTCGCGTTATGCCAACGGGGAATTATAGAGACCTTTTTTACACCATTCACACGGCTCAAATCAGCTTTGCAGTCTTTTACGTCGACCGGGAGCTATAACTGAATCTGGTGTTTTGAAGATTTAAAGGTCGGCGGCGTATCTAGTTGATTTGTTGGTGCGAGACAGCAGGGCAACCGAAGGAGATACGCCACGTCCTGGTACAGGAC
>CAWUXN010000355.1:0-2673 GCA_963926415.1 uncultured Loktanella sp. | reverse complement strand
ACCAGTGCCCCCCACGAGCAACTCGGCGGCCACAATGACCAGCCACGCGATACCGATGGAGATGCGCATGCCCGTTACAATTGTTGGTGCTGCTGCGGGCAAGATCACGGTGAAGGCGGTCTTTAGCGGCCCCAGCTCGTGGGTTTTGGCCACGTTCACCCAGTCGCTGCGCACCCCCGCCACGCCGAATGCGGTGTTCAACAGCATCGGCCAGATCGAACAGATGAAGATCACGAAGATCGCCGACGCCTCACTGTCTTGGATAATGAACAGCGCCAGCGGCATCCACGCGAGAGGAGAGATTGGGCGAAGAACTTGGATGAACGGATTGAGCGCCTTGTAAGCCAACGGTGACATGCCGATGAGGAACCCCAGTGGGATCGCGATCAGGGCGGCCAGCAGATACCCCGCCAACACGCGGTAAATGGAATATGCTATCTGGATGCCGATGCCCTTGTCATTGGGACCGGCGTCATAGAACGGATCGCTCAACTCTTCCCACGCCTTGACAATGACCTGACTGGGTGGCGGCACTCCCGCACGGGGCGCACCGACACCGGACAGCTTTTCGTATTCCGTCAGCTCTCCCACCGCCTGCTGGGACGGGATCGCGATCTCCCACACCACTAGGCCCGAAATCAAAAGCAAGACCGATAGCAGTGCCGCGCGGGCGTTGAGGGAAAGTTGCTGCATGCCCTACGCCTTCTTGATCGCAAAACTGTCGACGTAGGCGGCAGGCTCTGCCGGGTCGAAGGTCTTGCCCATGATCATGTGGGATTTGTAGGATTCCGCTGGCGCGGTGTAGCCCAAATCCTCCATCACTTTGCGGCAGTCGGCGGCAAGGTAGACCTGTTCGGCCACTCCCTTGTAGTCGACGTCTCCCTCGATGTAGCCCCAGCGCTTCATCTGGGTCAGGATCCAGACGCCCATCGACTGCCAAGGGAAGGGATCGAAGTCGATGCGGTCGGGGACCTGCTTCACCTCGCCGAGACCGTCTGCGTAGGTGCCGGTCAGCACCTGTTCGATGACCGTCACCGGCTGGTTGAGGTAGTTCGCGGGTGCGATGGCTTCCGAGATTTCCTTGCGGTTTTCTGCCTTTGACGCGTATTGCGTTGCGTCCACGATGGATTTCAGCAGGGCACCGTAGGTATTGGGCAGCTCCGTGGCAAAGGACAGCGGCGCAGCGAAGGCGCAGCAAGGATGGCCTTCCCAGATCTCCTTGGTCAACAGGTGTATGAACCCGATCCCTTCGTAGACGGCACGCTGGTTGAACGGGTCAGGCGAGAGGTAGCCGTCCAGGTTTCCAGCCCGCAGGTTCGCGACCATTTCGGGCGGCGGCACGACGCGGATCTGGATGTCGACATCGGGGTCGAGGCCGAATTCCGCCACGTAGTAGCGCAGCAGGAAGTTGTGCATCGAATATTCGAACGGCACACCGAAGGTCATGCCTTTCCACATTTTGGGGTCGCGCTTATCAAGGTGTTCGTTTGACAGCACAATGGCCTGACCGTTGATGTTTTCCACGGCGGGCATGATGTAGGGTTCAGCCACGGACCCTGCCCCCAGCGTCATCGCTAGCGGCATCGGCGTTAGCATGTGGCTGGCGTCGTATTCTCCAGCCAGTGACTTGTCGCGGGCGACGGCCCATCCCGCTGTCTTGATGACCGACGCGTTCAGCCCGTAACGGCTGTAGAAGCCCAGCGGTTCGGCCATGATGATCGGCGTGGCACAGGTGATCGGCACGAAGCCGATATTTAGGTCGGTCTTCTCCGGTTTGCCAAGGTTGTCCATGATCGCGGCCTTAGCTTCGTTGATCGGAAACACTGATGCCAACGCCGCAGCCATCGTCGAGCCGCCCATCATGCCCATGAACGACCGCCGCCCGACATCGCTCTGGCCGAAGACGGACCGAACGATAGCGCTTTCGACGGCGCGCTCCATTATGCCTTCAGAGGTCGAGAGATCGATCATGTCTTCCCGCGCGACGGCGGCGGTGACACATCCGCCGCATCCGCAGTCGGTCCCATGCCGCAGATCGGTCTTCGACGAGAACGGGTTTCCTAGGCTTTTCAATGTCATCGTTCACTCCATTGCTGATATGCACTCATGGTGTCTGAGCTTGCAGTCATTCAAAAGGGCTCGTTCTGTTTCTATGCAAATTCATATTTACTAACGAATTCAGTTTATTAATGGATTTCTCCGTCACTTTGACAATACGATTTTTCGTAATTTACGATTTTTCGTATTGCCCTGCAGTCCGTCGGCGGGTTTACTTCGGGCATGACCGGACTCACGCACTCTTACGATTCACACCTTGCGGGGGCCTTCGGGCCGACCCTTCTGGTCGATCTGGGGTCGGATCGCATTCTGGCCGCTACCGCCGAGGCCATCGACCTGTTTAGGGATGACGATTTGACTGGGTCGCGCCTGTCGCACCGCATCGCCGCCGATTTCACCCAACTGATCGTCTTCATCGATGAGGTCTTTCATCGGCAGGAGGCCTGGACACGCCGCGTGGCCCTGCAGACTACAGAGTTGCAACGGCTGACATGCGAGGTGCGCGGCCGGGTGATGCCTCAGGTCGGGGACGGGATCATCCTGCTGAACATCACCGACCTTGATGCGCTGGACGAGCGGACGGAACGAGCGGAAGCCGCCCGGATTCATGGTGGT
>CAWUXN010000354.1:0-9028 GCA_963926415.1 uncultured Loktanella sp. | reverse complement strand
CTCGCCTGCGGCGGCGGCACCGATCAGCACAAGGAAGCCGGTCACGAGCGTCGCCAAAGCGCCATAGCGGGTTGCGGCGGTGATGCCTTCGATAAGAACGGCAACGCGGTCGATGGCGTCGCGGATACGGATTGCGGTGATGTTGGGATAGGCGGTGGCAAGGTCGCGCAGGATCTGCGCCTCTGACTCGGGCGTGGCATAGATCGTTGAAATCCAGCTGTGCGGCGCACCAGCCAGAGCTGCAGCGTTGAAGGTCAGCACAAAGCCAAGGCCCGCGCTGTCCCAATCGACTTCGCGAAAGCTGGTGATGGTGCCGGTAATGTCGCGGCCCAGCACGTTGACGGTCAAGGTGTCGCCAAGGCTCAACCCGATTTCGGCGGCCTCTTCCGCGGCAAAGCTGATTTGCGGATCGCCAGTGTAATCTGAGGGCCACAATTCACCCGCGCTGAGGCTGGTGCCGTCCGGCAGGGCGTCGGCATAGGTGATACCGCGATCACCGCGTACGACCCAGTGGCCGCCAGCGACCTTTTCGGCGTCGTCACCATTGATGCGTGTGATGATGCCGCGCAGCATAGGGGCGGTATCGACGCGGCTGACGGCCGGGTTGTCCGCAAGGATCTGGCGGTAGCCATCGATTTGGTCAGGCTGGATGTCGACGAAGAAATAGCTGGGGGCACGCTCTGGCAGCTCTGCCGTGAAAGCGCGGCGCAGGTTGCCGTCGATTTGGCCAATGGCGGCGAGCACCGCGAGGCCGAGGCCCAGCGATAGCACGACAGAGGTTGATTCGCCCCCCCGTGCGCCGATACTGGCCAGCGCCAGCCGCAGGGCCGGGCGACCCCGCGCGGCGCGACGCGAAATGCGGGCAATCCAGCGGATCAGGGCGGCGGCAACGACGAGGATCAGCAGTGCGCCCGCGATGCCGCCAGCCGTCCAGAGTGTCAGCCAGACCGTGCCGGAGAACCAGATCGCAAGGCCCAGCAACAGGCCAATCAGGCCAGCGGTCAGCACCAGATAGGGCCAACGGGGCAGGGCGGTGCCTCCGGAAAAGGCGTCGCGGAACAAGGTTGCGGCGCGGATCTCCTCGGTCCGTGCAAGGGGCCAGAGGGTAAAGATCGCGGCGGCCAGTAGGCCGTAAATCGCAGCCTCTGCTAGCGGAGCGGGGGCGAAGCCAAAGTCGGCGGGTATAGGGAGCTGCGCCTCTATCATCGGGGCGAGGAGGAGCGGTATGCCGCCGCCGAGTACAAGGCCGATGGCAACGCCAAGCAAGGTCAGCGCGCCGATCTGCAGGGCGTAGGTTGCAAAGATTGTGCCGCGTGCTGCGCCAAGGGTTTTCAGGATAGCAATCGTGCCCGTCTTGTTGCCGAGGTAGGCGCGCACGGCGGCGCTGACGCCAACGCCGCCCACGGCAAGGCCAGACAAGCCCACAAGGATCAGGAACGCCCCCATACGCTCAACAAAGCGGGCCGTGCCGCCGGCACCTTCGCGGCTGTCACGCCAGCGCATGCCGGTGTCGCGGAACTGGGCTTCGGCGCGATCTTCTAGAGCTTGCAGGTTGGTGCCGGGGGGCAGCAGCATGCGGTAGTCGGTGTCGAAAAGTGTCCCCTCGGACAGCAGGCCCGCATTCGCCAGATCGCGGGTCAACACGATGCTGCGCGGACCGAGGGAAAACCCGCCCGCGCCGTTGTCTGGATAGTTGGCCAGCACGGCAGAGAGGACGAAATCCTGCGTGCCCATACGGAACGTTTCGCCGGGTGTCAGGCCAAGACGATCCGCGAGTACGCGCTCCATCACCCCACCCGGCAGGGTGCCGTTGCCAGCCAGCGCGTCCGGCAGGGGAATCAAGGGGTCAAGAGTCACATTGCCGACAAGTGGATAGGCGTCATCGACGGCGCGCACTTGGGTCAAGGCGCGGTCATCGCCGACGACAACCATGGACCGGAAGTCGACTGTTTCAGACAGGGTGGTTGAAACGTCCCGCATGAAGGCAAGCTCAACGTCCGTCGCATAGCGGTAGGTGAGGGTCGCCTGTGTGTCGCCACCCAAAAGGGCGCTGCCTTGTTCGGCCAAACCGGCCTCTATCCCGGCGCGGACGGTGCCGACGGCGGCGATGGCGGCCACGCCAAGTGCGAGGCAGGCGAGAAATACGCGAAATCCACGCAGCCCGCCGCGCAGTTCACGGCGGGCGAAGGTCGCAGCCAGACGCAGGCTCATGCGGGGTCCAGCCGGCCATCGCGGAGGCCGATGACGCGCGAGCAGCGTGCCGCAAGGTCGCGTGCGTGGGTGACCATAATCAGCGTCGCGCCGTGGCGGTCGCGCAGGCCAAACAGCAGATCGATGATGGCTCCACCGTTGGTTTCATCAAGGTTTCCGGTGGGTTCGTCCGCCAGCAGGATGCGAGGCCGGGGGGCAGAGGCGCGGGCGAGGGCCACGCGCTGCTGTTCGCCGCCGGACATCTGATTGGGGTAGTGATCGACGCGGTTGCCAAGGCCGACGGCATCCAGTTCTGCGCGGGCGCGGTCAAAGGCGTCGGGGCTGCCTGCCAGTTCCAGCGGGGTCGCGACATTTTCTAATGCGGTCATTGTCGGGATCAGGTGGAAAGACTGGAACACCACCCCCATATGTGAACGGCGAAAACGGGCTAGCTGGTCTTCGTTCATCGCGGTCAGGTCTTCGCCCATCGCGGTGATCGTGCCCGCGCTGGCCTGTTCCAGCCCGCCCATCAGCATCAGGAGAGACGATTTGCCAGACCCGCTTGGCCCGACCAGCCCCAATGTTTCACCGCTTGCGACGTCGAGAGATATATCGTGCAAAATGTCGACAGGCCCTGCGTTGCCGTCGAGGGACAGCGCCACGTGGCGCAGTGACAGGACGGAATCGGGCATGGGGAGAACCTTTGAGTTGTACACCTTTGCATATGGTGCCGCGCGGGCCTTTCGCAACGGGTTAACCCTGAGCCTTTTTGCAACTGCGGCATTTGCAGCACCCGTTACGGTTGCGGCCTTGGGCGACAGCCTGACGGCGGGCTATGGATTGACCCAGAACGAGGGATTCGTGCCGCAGATGCAGGCTTGGCTGGATGCGCAGGGGGCAGAGGTGACCCTGTTGAACGCTGGGGTGTCGGGCGATACGACGGCTGGCGGGTTAAGCCGCGTCGATTGGACGCTGACGCCGGATGTGGACGGCGTCATGGTTGCCTTCGGCGGCAATGACTACCTGCGGGGGCTGGACCCGGCGATGTCGCGAGGCAATCTGGATCAGATCCTGACTAAGCTGCGGGCAGCAGATGTGCCTGCCATGCTGATCGGACTGCAAGCTGGTGCCAATTACGGTGTGGAATATGCTTTTGAATTCAATGGGATGTATGACGCTTTGGCGCAAAGCTATGCTTTGCCGCTATACGGAGACTGGTTCAGGGCTCTGCGTAGCGTGGACTTGCAGTCGCACTTGCAGAATGATGGCATTCACCCCAACGCAGAAGGGGTGAAGCTGATTGTTGCGGATATGGGGCCGGCGATTTTAGACTTTGTGAACAGCCTGCAGGCCGATTAGGTCAGCGACAGGTTCACGGCGCTTTCGCGGCCATCACGCCCGGATTCAATGTCGAAGCTGACTTTTTGATTGTCAGGCAGACCGGTCAGGCCAGATCGTTCAACCGCAGAAATATGGACAAAAATGTCCTTTGATCCGCCGTCAGGCGCGATAAAGCCGAAACCTTTGGTAGTGTTGAACCATTTCACGGTGCCAGTTGGCATGGCATGTCTCCCTTTGATACCGCTCGCGGGATGCAGCGGATCGGCTCGTCAGTGCTTGATCGAGGCACAGGGCCAATAGGGACCGTCGTCGATAGAGATAACGTAGCAGCGCTATTATCTGCGTCACGTTTTCAAAATCAACAAAATTTTTGGAAATTTTTGTAGCGCATATCGCTGCGATCAGCGGGGAAGGATGCGCGGTCCCGCGCACCCAAATCTTGCAGAAGCGGCTTAAGCCAGCGACAGGTTCACAGCGGATTCACGACCATCACGGCCGGATTCAATGTCGAAGGTCACTTTCTGGTTGTCGGCCAAGCCGGTCAGGCCGGAACGCTCAACAGCGGAGATGTGGACGAAAACGTCCTTGGAGCCGCCATCGGGAGCAATAAAGCCGAAGCCTTTAGTTGCGTTAAACCATTTCACGGTGCCAGTTGCCATCGTGTTATTCCTTATAGTCATGCCACCCACGAGATTGCGGTAGCCCGGCGTAGTCAGTGCAATGTCGAGCGCTGTAGCCTAGAAAGGAACACAGTGGGTCGAGATGGATAACGTCTGCATTGGCTCCATACGCGAGGTCGATCGCAAATGCAAGACCGACGTGCGGCAGGGGTCATTGGGCGCGGGAATTTGCCTGCGGGTCAACAAGCGCAAATGCGATCGAAAGAGCCATGCTCGCAAAAGCCATTGTGATGTAAATCACGCCCGTTTCAATCAGGTATAGTCCGAAGGCCATGGTGGACCCCAGCGCTGAAACCAGCCCGATTATGCCGCAAAGTAAACCGATCGCCATGATGATCTTCCTTCGATTGATGAGCTTACCGTTTCACCAAAATTAGAATGGAATAAGGCAACGTCTACCGAAAGTTACTTAAATAATTGTTAATGTGATATTTTATTTCGCCGCGGCGGAGCGTTTTGAATGCTGCGCCGCGACAAACCACATTAAGTTTAACGCACAAACTTTTTGTGCTTCAGGCGCTTAGGTGCGAGCGCATCAGCACCAAGGCGGCGTTTCTTGTCTTCTTCATAGTCTTCGAAGTTGCCTTGGAACCATTCGACATGTGCATCGCCCTCGAAGGCCAGAATGTGCGTACAGATCCGGTCAAGGAAGAAGCGATCGTGGCTGATGACGACGGCGCAGCCCGCGAAGGACGTCAAGGCATCCTCGAGCGCGCGCAGGGTTTCGACATCAAGGTCGTTTGTCGGTTCGTCAAGCAGCAGGACGTTGCCGCCGGATTTCAGCAGCTTGGCCATGTGGACGCGGTTGCGTTCACCGCCCGACAGCAGGCTGACTTTTTTCTGTTGGTCGCCACCCTTGAAGTTGAACGCCGAGCAATAGGCGCGCGAGTTCATGGAGGCGTCGCCAAGTTCGATAATCTCGGCACCGCCGGTGACCTCTTCCCAGACCGTTGCGTCGGGGGACAGGGCGTCGCGGGATTGGTCGACGTAGGACAGTTTGACCGTATCGCCGTATTCGACGGTACCCTCGTCCGGATGGGCCTGACCCGTCAGCATGGAAAAGAGCGTGGACTTACCCGCGCCGTTCGGACCGATCACGCCAACAATGCCGCCTGGGGGCAGATCAAAAGACAGACCTTCGATTAGCAGCTTGTCGCCCATCGCCTTTTTCAGGTCGGTGACCTCGATCACCTTGGATCCTAGACGCGGACCATTGGGAATGATGATCTGAGCACGGCCCATCTTTTCCTTTTCGGACTGGTTGGCCAGATCGTTATAGGCGCTGATCCGCGCCTTGGATTTGGCCTGCCGCGCTTTGGCACCTTGGCGCATCCACTCAAGTTCACGTTCCAGAGTGCGCTGCTTTGACTTGTCCTCTTTCGATTCCTTTTCAAGGCGCTTGGCCTTCGCCTCCAACCAGCTGGAGTAGTTGCCTTCGTGGGGGATGCCTGAACCGCGGTCGAGTTCGAGGATCCAGCCGGTGATCGCGTCAAGAAAGTAACGGTCGTGGGTCACGATCAGTATCGTGCCTTTGTAATCAATCAGGTGCTGCTGCAGCCAGGCGATGGTTTCGGCGTCCAGGTGGTTTGTCGGTTCGTCTAGTAGCAGCATATCGGGGGCTTCAAGCAGCAGCTTGCATAGGGCGACACGGCGCTTTTCACCGCCGGACAGCGAGCTGACGTCCGCGTCGTCGGGAGGGCAGCGCAGGGCTTCCATACTGACGTCGATCTGCGCATCCAGATCCCATAGGTTCTGGGCGTCGATTTCATCCTGCAGCTTGGCCATTTCTTCAGCGGTCTCTTCGCTGTAGTTCATCGCCAGCTCGTTATAGCGGTCTAGCACGGCTTTCTTTTCAGCCACGCCGAGCATGACGTTTTCGCGCACGCTCAGGTTCTGGTCGAGTTCGGGTTCCTGCGGCAGATAGCCAACCTTGGCACCTTCGGCGGACCAGGCTTCACCCGCAAAATCCTTGTCCTGCCCGGCCATGATCCGCATCAGGGTCGACTTACCTGTGCCGTTGACACCGACGACACCGATTTTGACGCCCGGCAAGAAGTTCAGCCGAATGTTTTCGAACACCTTTTTGCCGCCAGGATAGGTCTTGGAGACGCCGTCCATGAAATAGACGTATTGATAGCTGGCCATGGGAATGCTCCGCTCGGACTGAAATTTTGCCTTCTCTATCGGGCTGGGAGCCAAGGGGCAATCGGCGACTAGCCGGCATTGCGCAGTCGTGCGTTGACTTGTCGTTGGCGCAGCCAGTCGATGACGTCTTCGGCTGGCATGGGACGGGCAAAATAGTTGCCTTGCCCGACTGACACTAAGGCAGTGCATTCCCGCCTGAAAGACTTCCTGCGCCCGTTCAAGGGGCCTGCGAAGAAATGTCTGGACGGCTATTTGGATTGGTATTTTGTAAAGAGTGGCATTGCACCGGAACGGGCACTTGATGGCCTGCTGGCGTGGACAACCGGACCGGCAGTATAGCTCCCGGGCGTTTCTGGTCCTGATACACTAACTCTGTCCTCGACTTAGACAATGCTTTGCTCAGGCTGAATATCTACTCATTCTCACGCACAGTCGTATGCATTCGGCTTAGCCCGACATTCATGGTAAGCGCGGCGAACGGCAACTCCGAGCCTAAACTTTCCGAAATGCCGTTGCGCAGCTAAGGTCTGCTCTTACCAGTCAATGGTTCGGACGATGGCCGCTCTCACTCTCATCGACGTGCAAGCTCGCGATAAAGCGCTGGTGGCGATACACTGATCTGATCGACAACCCTGATCCATTCGCCCTTCGGTGGCTCACCGTGTAGATCCAGCCACGCGTCCAGCTTGTCGGACACCCTGCGCAGGCGCAGTATCTCGATGCGCGCTCGCTGGCACTGGACCTCTTTGGCATGAGTTTCGATCAGGCTCAAAGCTGCGTCTGGCCGTTCGCGCAGCGCAGACCGAAAGACGGCGCGACGCATAATCGCTATCTGGGAATTCATGCCTGCGATCGCATCGCAATGATAGGTCGTGGCGACCAAGGATGACTCGGCCACCGCCATTTCGACAGTGGCAACGCTTAGCGTAAGTGCCGTTCCATCCGTGAGGTGACGCTCAAGTGCGACCATGCCGGATCGAACAAGATACATTGAGTGAACTCGATCTTACCTGCGAAAAATAACGGCCCCCTCCGCGAAGTTCTTTGACGGCGCTTCATAAAATATATGCTGCCAGTCTGACATGATAGAAATCATACGGTATGGCGGCAACGTCAGATAGGGTGTTCTCAATAGATGCGAGGAAACAGAATGAAAATGAAGATCATCTTGATCGTGACGGCGCTGCTCGGTGGAGCGGCTTCTGCGGCCGCCCAGACAACCCACTCCGGTCACGGCGGCGGCATGGATCACGCGACACATGATCAATACCAGCCGCTCCAGGGGTCGAAACTGACCGAACCGGGGCAAGGAGCCTTCGCGGCACTCTCGGAAATCGTGGGCGTTCTGGAAGCCGACCCAGGCACTGACTGGGACCGCATCGACTTGGCGGGCCTGCGGGCACACCTAGTCGATATGGATCGCATGGTTTCGGAAACGATTGTTAAAGAGACAGAGCTGCCGGACGGCCTTTCCGCGATGGCGACGGGAGATGCCGACACTGTCGCCACGCTCCGACGCATGGTACCCGCCCACGCGGCCCAGCTAGCGCAGGACGACCGTTGGAGCGTGGAGGCAATCGAAGCGGAAAACGGAGTTGAGCTTCGCGTGACAAGCGGCGATCCCGCCGTGGTAGCGAGAATAAGGGGGCTGGGGTTCTTCGGGCTTATGGCAAGCCAGGATCATCACCGCGAACATCATCTTATGATGGCGCGCGGGAAAGATGCCCACGCGAACTGATGCGATGCAACACGTTCGGCCTCAAGTCGCGACCTATGTCCCGGGGGAATAGACACGAGGTCGGTCACTACCTGCCGTTCGCCTAGCTGGGCGGGATGTAAGTTTTTTCCTGCGAAGCAGGCCTTGACGCAGGGAGTTGAGAATGACCGATTTACGTCTATTTGGGAGTTCTCGCTCCGGCAATTAAGCAGTGAACTTCCCTCAATCTCTATGATTTCAAACTGATATTGTCCGACCGAAGCCGATTAACGCTGTTGATCACAGTCAGTTTTATTTTGCCAACACGCTTTGCAGAAATCGCCAAAACAAAAGGCGTGCGGACGGCGTCGCCAAGGGCATGTCCGATGCGCAGCAATTAAGTGTCGTGAGAGACTCCTGCGCAGACGGCGACAAATTCGTCGCCGCCCAACCGCGCCAACAAGTCAATCTGGCGGATGCTGCGGCCAAGGGTTGTGGCTACGTGCTGCAGGGCCGCATCACCGGCAGCATGACCGAGGCGGTCATTAATCGCCTTGAACCTATCGAGATCAATTTGCAGGACCCCAAGACCGGGCCGGGTGGCCGGATCGCCAGCAAGAGCGGTTTCAATGAATGCGTTGTATTTGTTTCGATTTGCCAAGCCGGTCAGGCTGTCGTGCTCCGCCATGAACGCCAGCGTACGGGTCGGTTCGCGCAGAGCGTATTCCTGATCGGCCTGTTCGGTTACATCACGGCATAGAAGCACGACAAGATCCGCCTCGCCTTCGACCTGGTGAAAGCTGGTGCTGATCTGGTTCCAGAACAGACTGCCGTCGCTTTGCTTGTTGCGCACAACATAGAGTTTGCCCTAAGTCGGGGTATCGATACCGTAACTGAAAGCGGCAATCTTTTCGGGTGTTTGCATTGAGTCCGGCGGAAGGCAGAAGCTGAGAGGCTTTTGGCCGATGACCTGATC
>CAWUXN010000353.1:0-10601 GCA_963926415.1 uncultured Loktanella sp. | reverse complement strand
GACCGGCGGCGTTGTCGGTCTGCGCGGCAACGTGGCCCCGGACGGTGCCATCGTGAAAGTTGCCGGCATGACCGAAGAACAGCAGGTCTTTACCGGTCCCGCTCGTGTGTTCGAGAGCGAAGAAGAAGCGTTCGAATCCGTCAAATCACGCACCTATAAAGAGGGTGACGTGCTGGTCATCCGCAACGAGGGTCCCGCAGGCGGCCCCGGCATGCGCGAAATGCTGGCCACGACCGCTGCCTTGTCCGGTCAGGGCATGGGCAAAAAGGTTGCTCTGATCACCGATGGTCGCTTTTCCGGCGCGACCCGCGGGTTCTGTGTTGGCCACGTCGGGCCAGAGGCGGCACGCGGTGGTCCCATCGCGCTGCTGAAAGATGGCGACATTATCACCATCAACGCCCTGACCGGCGAGCTGTCGGTTGATGTCTCAGACGAGGATATGGACAAGCGCCGCGCTGCTTGGGCTGGCCCGCGTCCGACCATGTATGAATCCGGTGCCATCTGGAAGTTTGCCCAGTTGGTCGGCGGTGCCCGTCAGGGCGCAGTCACGCACCCTGGGGCCAAGGTGGAAAAGCACGTCTATATGGACATTTAAGGGCATGTGGCACCGACTGACCCTAGGTGTCGCCCTGGCGGCCGGCCTGGCCGCCTGCGAGCCGATACCCTATCTAACCGGCCCGCCCACCAATACCGTGCGGCTGGCCGGGGCGGTCATGCTGACAGGGCCATCCGGTTACTGCGTCGATCCCGTCGTCACAAAGCCGCGTAAAGGCTTTGCCCTGCTTGCGGCCTGCGCGGCGATGACGGCGGATGAAACGGATACTTACCCCGACAACATCGCCCTGGTCACGGTACAGGTCGGTGCGGCGGACAGCGCCGCTGTTGCAGGGCAAGAGGACGCTTTTGGGGCCTTTATGGAAACACCCCAGGGCGCGGCGCTGCTGTCAGCTTCTGCCATTGGCGGGCCGGTGCTCGTACGGCTGACCCAGACGGATACCAATATCGTCGCGGTATATACCGAAGACGTGGATGCCCCCGGGATCAGCGGCACTCAGAAACAGGCTTGGCGGTTGTTCACCGATGTGCGCGGACGGCTTGTAACGGTGTCCGTGCGCGGGCTGACAGAGGCACCGCTAACGCAATCGGCATCGCGCGCTTTGCTGGATGCTGTGGTCGGGGCGATGCATCAGGCTAACGTTATGCCATCCACCACGACGTGACTACTGGCAGATGTTTCATTTCGGGAAACAATTTGCGACATACAACCGGATCAACCTGGACACAGACAAGGCCGGATACATGAGGCGAGCAACCGACGGTGTGATGAATGCAGTGCTGCACGCCGGTGTGCTGCGCCGCTGGACGCGTGCCGCGCGCAAGGCCCCCGTAGCCGAATTGCAGACTCTGAGCACCCAGCGCCAGCAAGCCCGCGATCTGTCGTCGCGTCTGGCGGAACTGATCTATATCGCCGATAGCCGCCTTCCGTTGCCGCGTGTCGGGTCCAACGTCTTTGCCCGCCCCAGCGGCACCCTGTGGTCTTGGCGTCCGCAGGTCTGGCGTGGAGCGCTGCCGCGCAAGGGTATGACTGCCGTCGCCAGCCGCACCGAGCTGGGCGACGAGGTCACGCTGTTCCACGATTGCGACATCAGCGAGCTTACCCTGCGCCAGCTGCGCAATACCCGCGAAGAGGACCTTGCCCCCTCTGGGATGCGGCTGGACGTCTTCCGATTTGACGGATCGTTCCTGTCGCTGGTGTTGGAAATGCCGCCAGAGGCGATCCATGCATGACCCAACGCCAAATTCTGCGGGTCAGCACCATTCTGGAAGTCGAAAAGCCGATCGAGACTTTCGCCCGACTGAACATCAAGCATGGTCCGAACACCGAAACGATGGTGCCGGAATTGCCCCGTAAACGCGGAGAGGCGGTCGTGGAAGTCGATCTGACCTATTGCGACCTGAACGAAAAGTGGATCGAAAAAGCCTGGCTGGACCTGATCTTTGAAGGGCCAGAAATGAACCAGATCACCCTGCGCGATGTGACGTTACCCGCGCGCCGAAATCTAAGCCAAAGGGGTCACTATGTCCGACCTGAACCTGACGAAAACCCGTCTGATCCGCGGCGTCTGGCATGGCGTTCTGACCGGGGCCACGTCCGAGCCAAAGTTGATGCTGACCCACAAAGGTGAGGCTTTCACCAGGCGGCACCTTGCGGCGCACGATAACGGCACCTGGGACTTAGAGGCAGCCGTGCCGATGGACTGGCTGGCGGACGGGTTGCAGACATTCATCATCTCTGAAGTCGGCGCGGACGAGGTGTTGGCCAGCTTTGCCTTTTTGGCGGGCAACGTGCTGTCTGAGGATATCCGCGCCGAGATGATCTGCTGCGCCACGAGCTGGACATGCTCAAACGCGCGTTTCGCCGCCATTGTGTGGAAACCGCAGAGGAAGAGTGACGCCGCGTTGGGGGTGACGCCGCCGCAGCGCTTTGACAGATTGCAAAGTAGGGAGGCCACCATACCATGAACGAATATCCGCACCTTTTGTCACCGCTTGACCTTGGATTCACCACGCTGAAAAACCGCGTGTTGATGGGGTCCATGCATACCGGGCTCGAAGAAACCCGCGACTGGAACCGCGTCGCCGAATTTTATGCCACCCGCGCGCGCGGCGGCGTGGGCCTGATGGTTACTGGCGGCATGGCCCCCAATAACGAAGGCGGCGTGTTTCCCGGTGCTGCTGGCCTGTTCAATGATCAGGACATCTCCAACCACCGCATAGTGACGGACCGCGTCCATGATGCCGGCGGCAAGGTCGCGATGCAGATACTGCATGCGGGCCGTTATGCCTACGGGCCCAAGTGCGTGGCACCTTCCGCGATCAAATCGCCGATCTCTCCCTTCCCGCCGATCGAACTCGACGCTGCAGGCATCGAAAAGCAAATCAGCGACATGGTCACCGCCGCCGTGCGCGCGCGGCAGGCAGGCTATGACGGGGTCGAGGTGATGGGGTCCGAAGGGTATTTCCTGAACCAATTCCTCGTGACCCACACCAACAAGCGGACTGATGAATGGGGCGGCAGCTACGAGAACCGCATGCGCCTGCCGATCGAGGTCGTGCGCCGCGTGCGCGAGGCTGTGGGCACCGATTTCATCATCATCTACCGTTTGTCGATGATCGACTTGATCCCCAACGGCTCCACCTTCGACGAAGTCGTGCAGTTAGCCAAAGCGGTCGAGGCGGCGGGTGCCACCATCATCAACACTGGCATTGGCTGGCACGAGGCGCGGGTGCCGACCATCGCGACGTCCGTTCCGCGCCGCGCATTCGCGTGGGTCACGAAAAAGCTGATGGGCCATATTGGCATCCCAATCATCACGTCTAACCGGATCAACACGCCCCAAGTGGCAGAGGACGTTTTGTCCGATGGCTGCGCCGATATGGTCAGCATGGCGCGCCCATTTCTGGCCGATCCCGATTTCGTCGCCAAGGCCGCTGCTGGCCGCGCCAACACGATCGCGCCCTGCATCGCCTGCAATCAGGCCTGCCTTGATCACACATTCGGTGGCAAGCTGTCGTCCTGCCTTGTGAACCCGCGTGCCTGCCATGAAACCGAACTGACCCTGCCGCCCGTGGACAAGGCGCAAACCGTCGCTGTTGTCGGCGCTGGCCCGGCCGGCCTGTCAGCGGCGCTGGCGGCCTCTGCCCGCGGGCATAATGTGACTCTGTTCGATGCTGCTGACGACATCGGCGGACAGCTGAACATGGCGCGTCAGGTGCCGGGGAAAGAGGAGTTTCACGGCCTTGTGGACTGGTATCGCACCAGTGTTGCTAATTCGAACATTACCCTGCGCCTTGGCACCCGCGTCGCCGCTGCTGACCTGACGGATTTTGATCATGTCATCGTCGCCACTGGCGTCCGGCCCCGCGATCCCGGGATCCCCGGGCAGGACGGGCCGAATGTCGTGACCTACGTCGATGTGCTGCGCGGCAAGGTTGATGTGGGCGCGCGGGTCGCTGTCATCGGGGCCGGGGGCATTGGATTCGATGTGGCCGAATATCTTGTGACCAGCGTCAGCCCGACGCTGGACCTGCCGGCATGGATGGAAGAATGGGGCGTCACCGACCCCAGCACACAGCGTGGCGGTCTGGCCCCCGAGGGTCCAGAGCCAGACGCACCGATCCGGCAAGTCACCCTGCTGCAGCGCAAGGCCACCAAGGTCGGCAAGGGGCTGGGCAAGACGACCGGCTGGATTCACCGCGCCGCGTTGCAGATGAAAGACGTCACTATGATTGGTGGCGTGAATTATGAATTCATTGACGCCGACGGGCTGCACGTCAGCTTTGGCGAGGCGCGGGATAACCCGACGCTGATTCCGGTCGATAACATCGTGCTGTGCGCTGGGCAGGTGTCCGAGCGCAGCCTTGCCGACGATCTGGCGGCGCAGGGGATCACCGCCCATGTCATCGGCGGGGCCGATGTTGCATCAGAGCTTGATGCCAAACGCGCCATTGATCAGGGTACCAGGCTCGCGGCCTCCTTGTAATTCGCGCGATTGGGGCCCTGGGTCCTGATATTGCTGCACAAATTGAAACAGCCGGTCCACAGGACGACAGGGCCGGTTGTTTCGCTGCCCGCATCAGTCCGCGTCGAAACCCCCTTATTGTCAGGCCCCCGCCCCAGTCCTGCCCAGATTGAGGGATAGTAACGGTTCAAGAGTTTTTGAATCGTTAGGACATTGGCATGGATCGCCTTACCGAAATGGAAGCCTTTGCCACCGTTGTGGATCAGGGTGGTTTCACTGATGCGGCCAAGAAGATGGGGATTTCGAAATCTGCTGTCTCTAAGCATGTTTCCTCCTTGGAGGCTCGCCTTGGCGCGCGTTTGTTGAACCGCACCACCCGTCGGGTCAGCCCGACGGAAATTGGCCTTGCCTATTATGACCGCGCCCGCCGGGTTCTGAACGACGCAGGAGAGGCGGACGCCCTTGTCACGTCCATGCAATCCGCCCCGTCGGGCCTGCTGCGGATTTCTGTCGCGACGGATTTCGGGGTCAACCACCTGTCACCGGTGCTGGGGGATTTTCTGTCGGAATTCCCCGATATCACTGTCAACATGGTGCTGAATAACCGCTACGTAGAGCTAATTTCAGAAGGTTTCGACATGGCGATCCGGATCGGAGAGCTGGAGGACAGCAGCCTGCGCGCGCGCAAGCTGACCGACACGACCCGCCGGATGATCGCATCTCCTGGGTATTTCGAAAAGCATGGCCGCCCGGAAAAGATCGACGATCTGAACGATCACAAGCTGTTGCACTATTCCAACGCCGCAAATTCTGCCGTTTGGAAACTGACCGCGCCGTCAGGCGAGAAACGTCAGGTCCGCACTGCTGGCTGGCTGACGGTGAATGACGGGCAATCGCTGCTGAACGCCTGTGTAGGCGGTCTTGGCATCGCTTACCTGCCCAGCTTTCTTTACGGCGACGCGCTTTCCAAGGGGCTGGTGGAAGAGGCTATTCCGGATCTGCCCGTCGATATCCAAGGCATCTATGCCGTTTATCCTCCGGGCCGGTTTACCCAACCCAAGGTTCGCGCCTTTATCGATTTTCTGGTCCACGCCTTTGCCGACAAAGGTCCTGACGCCTGGTAGGCCATACTGTTTCTTGCCCCGGAGCGTTCGACAATCCCACCTTACGCGGCCCCCTCAAGGGCCGCGTTTTTTCCTTTCCTGGACCCTGCTGGATGCGACGGTGCGGGCAATCGAAAGGAAGCGCTATGTCTGTTTTCCCCACCCGCATCGATTATGTCGAGTTGTCATCGCCCAAGCTTGAGAACACTCAGGCCTTTTTGACCAAGGCGTTCGGCTGGTCCTTTATCGACTATGGCCCGGATTACTGCGACGTGCAGGACGCGGCTTTAGGCGGTGGGATCGAGCGTGGCGAGACGCGTGCGCCGCTGGTGATCTTATATGCTGACGATCTGGAAGCGGCCTTGGCCCGCGTGCAGGACGCCGGGGCCACTATCACGAAAGAGATTTTCACCTTTCCCGGTGGCCGCAGATTTCAGTTTTTGGAACCCGGCGGCACGGAAATGGGCGTCTGGACCAAGCTGTAACCAACCGACCATAGCCTATCGGCCCTAGTCGATTGGTCCGGTCACGACCGCCTCGACCCGGCGGTTCGCCTCGCGTCCCTCTTGCGTCAGGTTGCTGGCAATCGGTGCAAGGTATCCCATTCCCGCCGCCGTCAGCCGCGCGCGGGGTGCCCCAAAATCCACCACCAGCCGTTCAATCACCGCCGCCGCCCGCTGCCGAGAGATTGCGATATTGCCGTCGAGCCCGCCGCTGCTGTCGGTATGGCCGACGATGCTGATCGTCTGGTCCGGGTATTGTGCCATGTAATCCGCAAGCGCGCGCAGGGCGGGCATGTCCATGTCCGTCAAGGTCACGGCCCCGGTTTCAAAGGCAACGCGGTCCAGAAGCGCATGGCCGGTGGCGATCAATGACTGCGCCAGATCCCCCGAGGGCGCAGGGGCAGCGGCGCGGGCGGTGGGATCATTGGCGGCGGTCAGGCTGGGGGCATCCACGCCCACGGTCACTACGCGGATGATCTGCACAAATCCCGCCTGCGGCGTGCGGCTGACCATCAAACTGACGGCTCGCAGCCCGTCATCGTTCTGCTTGATCGCGGACAGAAAGCGGAAATCGTTCAGGTCCACCTGCATCGCGGGGGGCGGCGCGATGGGGGTGCCAAAACGGAAATCGAAGCCCCCGCAGTCCTGCGTGTCGCATTCAAAAATCACCTCATACCCGGCTGTGCGCAGCTGTTCGCGCAAGGGGCGCATCAGTTGCAGGCTGGCCAGCCCGGTCGCGGCAACGCGCCAGACCTGCCGGGTCATCGCGCCCTCGATCGTGCGGGTGGGCACGGCGGCACCGTCCCACGCCGCCGTCGGCAGGGGATAGCTGTCCAGCGGCACGTTCTGCTCGACCTCGACCGCGGCATTGCCGGGCAAGGTCAGGACCTGCGCGCTGAGCGCGCTGGGCCAGAGCAGGATCAGGAGCAGGCTGCGTATCATCGCGCCTGTGCGTGGTATTCGGGGTTGGGCCGCATGTCGGTGGCGGATGCGACGCGGTTGGTCATGTTGAAAAAGGCTGCGACGCTTGCGATGTGCCAGATGTCGCGGTCGCTGAAGCCTGCATCGCGCAGCGCCTGCCTATCGGTTTCGACAATGCGGGCGCTGTCGACGGTAAGCTTTTCGGCAAAGGTCAGCATCGCGGTTTGACGCGCGTCCAGATCGGCGGCACGCCAGTTCATGACCATCATCTCGCCCAATCTTGGATCGCCGGACAGCTGCCGCACGGCGGCACCATGGGCGGTAAGGCAGTAAAAGCATTTGTTGATCGACGACACAGCAACGGCGATCATCTCACGCTCCAGCTTAGTCAAGCCGGACTCTGCCAGCATCAAGTCGTTGTAAAGCCCTGTAAAGGCGTCCAGTTTCGCCACGTCAAAGGCATAGGCGCGCAGCACATTAGGAACCATGCCCAGTTTGTCCTGGCAGACGTCAAAGTATTTCTGCGTCGCAGGCGGCAGCGGGTCCATCTGCGGCAGATCAAGGGCGGTGGGACAGTCTGTCATGTGCTCTCCTGCGGGGCTGCGCGGTAATGATAACGCCCAGCTTCGACCAAGCCGAGGCTTTCGTAAAGCGCGTTGGCCTCGGTGTTGGCGGATGTGACCAGCAGGCTGAACTGATCGGCACCTTGCCGCTTGGCCCAGCGGGCGGCTGCACGGGTCAGGTGGCGGGCGAGGCCCTTGCGGCGATGCTCTGGCGCGATCTCCAGCCCGTGCAGCATGGCGGTGCCGCCCTGGATCGCGATGAACAGAGTGCCTGCCGGGCGATCATCGATGCGGCCAAAGATCGTGGTCTTTGGCCCCTGCACCCGGTCCATGATCGCCAGTCGCGCGGGACCGATCCCGCCTGTGGCCCAGATATTGCGCTGGGCGGCCAGCGGGGGCCAGACGGTAAAGGCGGTGACCGGGGGCACGAGATCGGTGGTCAGAGGCGCTACAGGGCCGGCGCGGATCATGGTTTCGTCCCGCAGGCCGTAGCTGGCATCTGCCAGAAGCGCGTCCAGCCCGTCGTCCCCTGGGCGCACCATGAACAGCGGCTCCTGCCCCAACCCGCGCATTGCGGCGGCAGCGGTATCCAGATTGGCTGCGGTGACCGGGCCGTCTGCGGTGGCCGCGCTGACCCTGTTGCCGCCGCCCGCGCCGTTGCGGATCGTCCAAGGGCCGACCTGCTGCGTTGCGGCGGCGGGCCAAGTTGCGTCGATTACCGCGCCCCAGTCGGTCATGCGGGGAACAAGGCCTGCAGCTGCGTCATGGCCGCCGTCACGCGGGTCTGATCGGTGCCGCGGATCACGATATTCGTTCCATATGCGCCGTCCTTTTGGAACGGATAGGACCCCAGCGACAGATCGGGATGATCAGTTGCGATCTGCGCCAAAGGGGCGGCGACATCGCCTTCACCGCGCATGACGCGCCAGCTTTCCGAGAGCAGCGGTGCGCCATGGGCCAGTTTACTGATGACGGATGCGACCATCGCCTCGAACACCGACGGCACACCGGCCATGACGTTGACGTTCTTGATGGTAAAACCCGGCGCAGTGCTGACCGGATTGTCGATCAGCGTGGCACCATCAGGGATGCGGGCCATGCGCAGGCGCGCCTCGTTTAGCGTGGTCCCTGCGCGGTCGTAGTGGGCTTGCAGCAGCGCACGGGCGTCGTCCCGCACATCGACATGCGCGTCAAAGGCCGCGCCCATCGCGTCCGCCGTGATGTCGTCATGGGTTGGGCCAATCCCGCCGCTGGTAAAGACGTGGTCATAGGCGTCCGACAATGTGCGCACGGCCGCCACGATGGCGGGCTGGTCATCGCTGACGACGCGTGCTTCTTTCAGGTCGATCCCCACTTCGGTAAGTGCTTTGGCCAGATGGTTGGTGTTCGAATCGCGGGTCCGGCCTGAAAGGATCTCGTCTCCGATGACCAACATGGCGGCGGTGGGGTTTGACATTGGCTTCTCCTAAGGTTCGCCTCTTGGTATAGCCCGGCGCATGGACTTTGCCACGCCCCTGATCCCCGCCAGGCTGATCCGCCGCTACAAACGGTTTCTAGCCGATTGCACGCTGGCGGATGGGCGCGAAGTGACCGCCCATATCGCCAACCCCGGCGCGATGACCGGCACCGCCGTGCCCGGCAGCCGCATCTGGCTCGAGCCAAACGACAACCCGCGCACCAAGTTGGACTTTGGCTGGCGCCTGCTGGAGCTGGGCAGCGATTTCGTCTGCGTCGATACAGCGCTGCCCAACCGCATTGTGGGCGAAGGCTTGCGCGCAGGCCTTGTGCCGGGGCTTGACGGCTACACAAGCATCAAGGCAGAGGTCCCCTATGCCGACAAAAGCCGTGTTGATTTCCTGCTGAGGGGTGGCGGAAAAGATCTGTACCTAGAGGTGAAAAGCGCCAATTTCACGCGCAACGCCCCGCTGGTCGAATTTCCTGACAGCAAGACCCTGCGCGGGGCGCGGCACATGGCCGATTTGGCGCAGATGGTGGCGCAGGGGCACCGAGCGATGGTATTTTACCTGATCACCCGCACCGATTGCACCCGCGTCGGCGTGGCCAGCGATATTGATCCGGCCTACGGCGTTGCCTTTGATGCTGCCCGCGCGGCAGGGGTCGAGGTGCTGGCCATGGATTGCAGCATCACGCCCGCCGCCATCACTCTGGGTCAGGTGCGGCCCTTGGTTGCAGGCTGGGGTGGTCCCGCCGGGTAAAAAGCCCTATGTGGGCAACATACAGCAAGCACAGGTAAGATGTGATGACCGACACTACCCATTTGACTCGCGACGGCATCCGTCTGCACGCGCTAGCGGACTTTGGCGGCATGAACCGCGCAGGCCGTCTGGCCGCGCAGATCCTTGACGATATTGCCGATCACGTCGTGCCTGGCCAGACCACTGGCAAGCTGGATCAGCTGATCACCGAATGGGTCGCGCAGGCGGGGGCGACCTCTGCCACGATCGGGTATCGCGGCTATCAACACGCAAGCTGCATTTCGGTCAACCACATCGTATGCCACGGCATCCCCGGCGCGCCGATCCCCAAGGCCAAGGACGAGACGATTTCCAAGAATCTGGAAAAACGCCGCGATGACGATACGCTGAAAAATGGCGATATCCTGAACATCGATGTCACGGTAATCGTTGATGGCTGGTTCGGTGACACTAGCCGGATGTATGTCGCTGGCCCCGCGTCGCCCAAGGCCGCCCGCCTGATCGAGGTGACACATGACTGCCTGATGTTGGCGATCGAGGCCGCGCGTCCCGGCAATACGTTCGGCGACATCGGCCATGCGATCCAGTCCTATGCTGAATCGCAGCGCTGCTCTGTCGTGCGTGATTTCTGCGGTCACGGGCTGGGCCGCGTGTTCCACGCTCCGCCCAATGTGCTGCACTATGGCCGCGCCGGCACGGGTCCGGTGCTCGAAGAAGGCATGTTCTTTACCATCGAGCCGATGATCAACTTGGGCCGCCCGGAAACGCAGGT
>CAWUXN010000352.1:0-6627 GCA_963926415.1 uncultured Loktanella sp. | reverse complement strand
TGCAAAGCCGGGGTCTTGCGCCAAATCCGGCATATTCAGCAAATCGCATAGCCGCCGATATTGCGCATCATTGCCTGTCGCAATGATGACATGGCCATCATCGCAGTCAAACACCTGATAAGGCATCAGATTAGGATGGGTGTTTCCCGTCCGCGCCGGGGGCGTGCCGGTCGTTAAATAGTTCATCGCCTGGTTCGCCATCACTGCCACGGCCACATCATATAGGGCAAGGTCGATCTGCTGACCTTTGCCTGTGGTGTGGCGCTGGTGAACCGCTGCCAGAATTGCGGTGCTGGCATACATTCCAGTAAACAAATCGACCACCGCCACGCCGGCGCGCTGCGGCTGGCCGTCCGCCTCGCCGGTGACTGACATCAGGCCCGACATACCTTGAATGATGTAGTCATAGCCGGGGCGATGCGCATAAGGGCCGTCCTGCCCAAAACCGGTGATCGAGCAATAGATCAGGCGCGGGTTTAGGGTCGCAAGGCTTGCATAATCCAGACCGTATTTCGCCAATCCGCCGACCTTGAAATTCTCAATCACGATATCGGCGTCAGAAATCAGGGCTTTGACCTGCGCCTGCCCTTCGGGCGTGCGAAAATCTACGGTAAGCGAGGTCTTGCCCCGGTTTGTGCTGTGAAAGTAGGCGGCAGAGCGTTCGCCGTCATGATCAACCCAAGGCGGCCCCCAGCGGCGCGTATCGTCGCCGTCGGGGGATTCGATCTTGATCACCTCTGCTCCTAAGTCGGCCAAGGTCTGACCTGCCCAAGGGCCAGCCAGAATACGCGCCAATTCGATGACGCGCAGGCCGTCCAGCGGCCGCATCAACCGGCGATCGCGTCGTCGATGATCTTGGACATATCCGCGTAGGACATGTTGGAATATTTGGTGCCGTTGATGATGAACGACGGGGTAGAGCTGATGTCGTCAGCCTTCGCGTTCGCCTCGAACCAAGCCACTAAGTTTTGCGCTGTCTCTGCATCGTTCATGCAGGCGTCCAGCATCTCGTCGGTCAGACCGGCAGTTTTGCCAAGTTTGCGCAAATCCTGTGCGATGGTCGCTGGATCGCCGCTGGCGGTCCAGTCGCGCTGCTTGTCATAGATCATTTCGGCAATCCCAAAAAAGCGCATCTCGCCGCCGCAACGGGCCATCATGGATGCCCAAAGACCAAAGCGGTCGAAGTAGACCTCGCGGTAGGTGAACTGCACCTTGCCGGTGTCAACGTAGTCGGCCTTCAGCTTGGGCCAGGCCGTCGCGTGGAAATCAGCGCAATGCGGGCAAGTAAAGCTGGCGTATTCGGTGATTTTTACTGTTGCATCGGCAGAGCCGAGAACCATGTCAGCGATGGCGGTCGGATCGGCAGCGGCACCGTCGGCCTGCGCATTTGCCATGCCAACCAGCAAGCTGTTTTGCGGGTGGCTCAGGTTGAGGGCGAAGGCACCGCCAACAAGGACGGCTGCGCCGCCGGTGGCCAACATGGTTCTGCGTTTCATGGGTCTACCTCAAGTTCGGTTTTTCGGTTTTGACAGGACGTTGGTGGCTAATGCCTCCAGTGCTGTCCTTAGGTCGTCATTTGCTACGCCCTTTGCAACCGCGCGGGCGCGGTCCTGCAGGACGGGGTCGGGTGCGGCAGGAACCTTGGGGGCGGGCGCAAAGGCCACGCGCCCTTCGGCAAAGCCTGTGGGGGCGGTCTGTGTGATGCGTACCCGCGCGATGGCGCGGTAGCCGTAGCAGGCGTTTACTTTTTCGAGGATCTGCACTTTTTGCATTTCCAGCATCGGCGCATTTGCCCCGGTCGTCAGCACGGTCAGGGTCGCCCCCAGCGCGCCGCGGCCATAGCTAACGTTTACAGGTGTGGCCACGCTGGCCACCTGTTCGCCCACGAATTCGGCCCAATGGGTCAGCAGGCGCGTTTCCGCAAAGCCACGCCCTTCACTGCCCGCGCGGATGCGCGACTGCATCAGCGTGACGGCGCGGGAAAATCCGCGGGTGGAAGACGTGCGGTGAGGCTGTTTCATTCTCACAGTTTAGTCTATGTCACCGCGCACGCCAAGTCAGCGCGAGGGGGCATGAACAATGCGTGACCGATCATTTCAACTGTTGGACTGGTATGACGTCCATGCCCGGTCGATGCCGTGGCGCGTTCCGCCCAACGATCGCAAGGCAGGCGCGCTGCCTGACCCTTACGGCATCTGGCTGTCAGAGGTGATGTTGCAGCAAACCACCGTCGCGGCCGTGCGCGACTACTGGCGCAAGTTCATGGGGTTGTGGCCAACAGTCGCCGATCTTGCCGCGGCGCAGGATGCCGATGTTATGGCCGCCTGGGCCGGTCTTGGCTATTATGCCCGCGCCCGCAATCTGCTGAAATGTGCCCGGGTTGTCGTGACCGATCATGGCGGGGTCTTCCCGTCCGATCACGATATCCTGTTAACCCTGCCCGGCATTGGGCCCTATACGGCCGCCGCCGTGGCCGCGATTGCGTTTGATCAGCCCAAAGCCGTGCTGGATGGCAACGTGGAGCGGGTCATGGCTCGACTTTACGACGTGCACACGCCGCTACCTGCCGCAAAAACAGAGCTGATGGAGCTAGCAAAGGATTTGACCCCGCTGGAACGCCCCGGCGATTACGCCCAAGCAGTGATGGATCTGGGGGCGACGATCTGCACGCCCAAATCGCCCGCCTGTGGGATTTGCCCATGGCGCGATGAGTGCATTGGTCGCATCGCTGGGACTGCCCCGATGCTGCCGAAGAAGACTCCGAAGAAGCCTGTGCCGTTGCGGCGCGGTATCGCTTATGTTGTGCGTCGCGCGGATGGGGCTTGGCTGCTGGAAACCCGTGATCCCAACGGGTTACTTGGCGGTATGCTGGGCTTTGCCGGGTCGGATTGGTCCGGCGATCCGCAGCCTGCACCGCCCTTGGATGCGGATTGGCAACGGTTGGACGCCACCGCACGTCATACCTTCACCCATTTTCATCTGGAGTTAGAGATTATGTGGGCGCGGGTGCCGGACGACTCGCAACCTGCGCGGGGGCATTTCATGCCGCACACCACTTTTTCCCCAACGGCACTGCCGACTGTGATGCGAAAGGTCTTTGATCTGGTCGCGGATTCTTTACCACTAGACTGATAAATTGCCGCACCCTTGGGGTAAAAGCCCGTGAAAGAGGATTTCATGACCGCAGATGCCGCAACGCCAACGATTTCACGCCTGTCAGCTGCTCTGCCGTTCTGGCTGTCGCTGTTGTTGATACCGATCGCTTGGGTCAGTGCTATCTGGGGCGGTTGGGCCGTTTTTCTACTGCCGCTATGCACATGGTATCTGTTTGGGATCATTGATATATTTGCGGGCCTGAACGAAGCGAATGCAGATGCATCAACGCCCGATGATCAGCTGTGGTGGTATCGCCTGATTACGATCATATGGGCCCCGCTGCAGGCGGTAACGCTGTTCGGTGTTATGTTTTATGCGACCCGCGCCGATCATCTAGGCGGGTGGGAGCTGGTCGGTCTGTTTTTCGGCATGGGCATCATCACGGGCACTATCGGCATTAACTACAGTCACGAGCTGATGCACCAGAAGCCCAAGATAGAGCGCACGATGGCCGATATCCTGCTGGCGATGGTGCTTTATTCGCATTTCCGGTCAGAGCATTTGCTGGTGCATCACCGCTATGTCGCTACCCCGCGCGACCCCGTTACGGCCCGATATAACGAAGGATTCTTTCGCTATTTCCCGCGTGTGCTTTGGCAGTGCTATGCTTCTGCCTTCAAAGCGGAAAAGGCGATGCTGGCGCGCAAGGATCTGCCTTGGACGGACCTTTCAAATCCATTTTGGCGCTATTGGGCGTTGCAGGCCGGGTTTCTAGTTTTGTCGCTGATCATTGGCGGTTGGCTGGGGCTAGTGCTGTTTGTCTTGCAGGCGTTCATCGCGGCTTGGCATCTGGAGCTTGTCAATTACATCGAACATTATGGGCTGACGCGTGAACATCTTGGCGACGGCAAGTATGAATACGTCAAGCCGCACCATTCATGGAACTCGGCGCAAAAGGCGTCGAACTGGTTGCTGATCAACCTGCAGCGCCATTCGGACCACCACTATAAACCGGACCGCCGGTTCCCGCTGCTGCAGACCTATGACACGAAAGATGCGCCGCAGTTGCCCTATGGCTATTCGGTGATGGGCCTCGTGGCGATGGTGCCGCCGGTGTGGCGGCGCATGATGAACCCGCAGGTCCGTGCATGGCGCCGCCAGCATTATCCGCAGATCACGGATTGGTCCGCCTATAAGGCTGCAACCAATCCGTGGCCGCGCTAGGCCTTAGGCCGAATCTGCGCCGACGCGGACCATTTGCTTGCCAAAGTTGCCACCGCCCAGCATGTCCAAAAACGCCTGCGGGGCGTTTTCCAAGCCGTCGGCAATGTCCTCTTTGAACGTGATGCGTCCGTCGCCGACCATTGGGCCGACATGTGCCATGAAGTCCGGAAACTTTTGAAAGTGGTCGAAGATGATGAACCCTTCAACAAGTAAGCGGCGGGTCAGGATGTTGCGCCAGACGGCGGGCAGGGGCTGTGCGTCTGAGATGCCTTGACCCGAGTACCACGAAATCATGCCGCAGACTGCAATGCGGCCAAAGGTGTTCATGCTGGACAGCACTGCTTCCAGAGTCTTGCCGCCAACGCTTTCAAAATAGACGTCCACACCGTCCGGGGCGGCGTCCTTGATAGCTTGCGTGAGGGCCTTGGCATCGAGGGCACGGTGGTCAAGGCAGATGTCATAGCCCAGTTCCTTGACGGCATAGTCGCATTTGTCAGCGCCGCCTGCGACGCCGATGACGCGCATGTTTTTGGCTTTGGCCAACTGTCCGACCATTCCGCCGACGGCACCCGTCGCGGCAGACACGACGATGGTTTCGCCGTTCTTGGCGCGGCCGATGTCATTCAGGCCGACCCAGGCAGTGATTCCCGGCATGCCCAAAACGCCCTGCGCGGTTGAAATGGGTGCGATGTCAGGATCGACGATACGCACGCCGTGACCATTGCTGATGGCATGGCTGGTCCAGCCGAATGATCCCGCGACGATCTTGCTGACCGGGAAATCGGCGTTTTTGCTTTCCATGACCTCGGCCACGGTGCCGCCTTCCATGACGCCGCCGATCTCTACCGCTTTGGCATAAGACTTGGCGTCGTCCATGCGGCCACGCATATAGGGGTCCAGCGACAGCCAGATGACGCGGACAAGGAACTCTCCGTCCTTGATCGTGGGCAGGGTCGCGGTTTCCTTGCGGAAATTTGCAAGCGTTGGCTGCCCTTGCGGGCGGCTGGCTAGAACGATCTGGGTGGCGGTTGTCATGGATGTTCCTTTGGCGTGTTGCGTAACATTAGCCTGCGCCGGTGTCTTCGAAAGGCTTTCGTCAGGACAATGCACGCCTATACAAGTGCCAGCTAGCATGGCCTAGCACCGGCAACACCGCAAGCAGGCCCAGCAACCATGGCACCAACGCTAGAAGGGACAGCACCGCGATGATTGTTCCCCAAACCCACATCACAAGTAGATTTTCGCGGGTTACTTTGAGGCTGAGCAGCATTGCTGTGACAAAATCCAACTCTCGATCAAGCAGCAGGGGCAGGCTGATCGCCGTCAGGCTGAACAGTAAAAACGCGGCAATACCGCCCACCACCAGCTCCACGGTAATCATCGCAAGCCCGGTTGCGTTCAGATAGCTTTGCAAGTCGTCCGGCGGCCCCAGCAGCACTGATGGCCCCATGAATAAGGCAAACTGCATATGCGCAAGAAACGTCCAGAAAAGGAAAAACGTCACAATGATCGCACCTGCCCACGGTATCTGGCGGGTGCGTTCCTGCCAAATGATCGGCAGCACTTGTGAGAAGCGCGGCACTTGGTGGCGTTCCAATCGGCGGCTGACCTCATAAAGGCCGACCGCAAGAATTGGTGCGATCAGTGGAAACCCCAGTGACAGAATCAACGTCCATGTGAAAAATCCTGCGCCCATCTGGAAAAGAATATTACCGGTCACGACGTAAATCGCGCTGAAGAACAGTCCGAACAATGGGGCCGCACGGTAATCGGCCCACCCGGCCCGGAGGCAGTCGAAAAGGTCCGAAAAGCCAAGGCGCATGACCTGCGGCATTGGATCACACTGTGCTGCGGGGGCGGTCATCGACATGCTCCAGTCTTTGGGTCGGATATGCCGAAAGCCTATGCGGGCGGCCGGGCGCGGGCTTTGATCTGTATCACGACGTACGTGAGCTAAGGGAACGAAAAAAAACCCCGTCCTTCTTGCGAAGAGACGGGGCAAAGTTAGTGCCTGCGTGAAAGCCCATGTGGGGCTATCACGTCAAAGGCACTGGCGGTAACTGTTGAAATCTATGCGTGTTTTGCCATTTCGGCGCGGATCTGCTGGCGCAGAAGATCGATGGGCACACGTTGCCCTTCGCGCTTGAATTGCCAATAGGTCCAGCCGTTGCAGCTGGGAGCGCCTTCCAGATGGGCACCGACCTGATGGATCGAGCCCTTCACGTCTTCACCAACCAAGGTGCCGTCAGCACGGACCTTGACCTTGTGACGACCATTCATCGACCAAAGCTCTTCGCCGGGGCGCAG
>CAWUXN010000351.1:0-4697 GCA_963926415.1 uncultured Loktanella sp. | reverse complement strand
TTGCTAGAATCCGCGGATTACCCCGTGCCGGACACATGGCGTGACGCCATGAACTATGCTCTGCGTGCGCTGGACCTGCTGCCGCGCTCTAAGATTTCTGTCTCTGCGGACCGAATCGCTATCACAGCCATCGCTGACAGTGGCACTCAAAAGGCCGATTTTGAAACCGCGCTGGCTCGCAATGTGCCTCAGGGCCTCCGGCGGCAGGTGCGCATCACTGCCCCGCGTCCGGTGATCTCTCCTTACACCACACGATTTACGCTGGACGCTGAAGGCGCGCGCTTTGCTGCCTGCGCCGTGGACAGCACTGCAACCGAGCAGCAGATCATGGAAGCCGCCACCGCCGCAGGCTTTAACGGCCGCTCGAACTGCGTTCAGGCCCTTGGCGTGCCTTCCCGCACTTGGGGCAAGGCAGCCGCGCTTGCGATCAAGGCCGTGGCGGATATTGGCGGCGGCACCGTCACTCTGGCCGATACCGACGTCACACTGGTCGGGCTGAAAACCACCGATCAGGACACGTTCGACCGCATCGCGGGCGTGCTGGAAAACGCCCTGCCCGACGTTTATGCCCTATCCACCGATCTGCCCCGCCCACCAGAGGCGACGGCCGACGGCCCGCCCACATTCACCGCCGTGCGCAGCCCTGAAGGCGCAGTACAACTGCGCGGCCGGATGGTGGATGATTTATCGAACGTGACGGCTGAAAACTATGCCGCCGCCAAATTCGGCGCGGCGAATGTGACCATGGGCACCCGTGTCACCGGCGATCTGCCGCAGGACTGGGCCGTGCGCGTGCTGGCAGGGATCGAGATTTTGGCGCAGATGAAAAATGGCAGCGTCACCGTCACGCCAGACCTTGTGACGGTAAAGGGCAACACCGGCAACGCCACAGCCCCGGCTATCGTCACCAACCTGCTGATCAGCAAATTGGGCCAGACCGCAGAGGCGGACCTGGACATCACCTACCTCAAGGAACTGGACCCCGCCGCAGGCTTGCCGACGCCGGATGAATGTATCGCAAGCATCGAAAACGTGACGGACGGGCGCAAAATCGTCTTCGACCCCGGCTCTGCCACGCTGACATCCGATTCGCAGCCTATTCTGGACGACATCGCCGAAATTCTGCAGCGCTGCCCCGATATCCGCCTGCAAATTGCCGGTTACACCGACAGTCAGGGTGGCGAAGAGATGAACCAGAACTTGTCCCAAACCCGCGCCGATTCCATCCTGAATGCCCTGCGGATCCGCCGCATTCCAATCGCCACCTTCACCGCCATCGGCTTTGGAGAAGCAGACCCCATCGCCGACAACGACACCGCCGACGGGCGCGAATCGAACCGCCGCATCGCATTCTCTTTGACCAAAACCGAAGAAGAGACGACAACACTGGACGAGGTCGCCGCAGAGTCCGAAGACCCATCTGAAACAGCCGCCGAAACGAACGAATGACAGCAAGGACCACCCCGTGAACCGCACCGAATTCATCGTCGCCACAGCGATCATTCTTTTTGTCGCCTTCGTTTTGGGCTGGTTCGCCAGTTGGCTGGTGAACCGCGCCACCCGCGTCACCAAGGCCGATATTGGCGAACTTGACCGCATGGCGCAGGCCCTGCACGAGGCCGAGGAAACCCGCGATCAGGCGATCACATATCTGCAGCAGCGCGAGGCAGAGATCACCAATCAGCTGTCCCAGACTGAGGCAGAACTGCGCGCCGCAATGGACGGTCTGCGCGATGCACGTCAAGAAGCGGAAGAGTATCGCAGCATGCTGGAACGGAAAAACGAAGGCTGACGCCATGAAATGTCGTCCAATGCGGGAACCGCGCGACCTTTAAATGGTTTAACCTTCAGAAACGCCCTGCGCCGTACCGGCTGCGGGGTGTTGCACTTTAAAAAGGATAACCCATGAAAATTCTAATGGTTTTGACATCGCACGATAAACTGGGCGATACCGGCAAAAAGACCGGCTTCTGGCTCGATGAATTCGCCGCTCCCTACTACGTCTTCAAGGATGCAGGCGCGGACATCACCATCGCATCCCCAAAGGGCGGCCAGCCACCACTGGACCCGTCGTCTGACACCAAAGACGCGCAAACTCCCGCGACCGACCGGTTCAAGGATGACGCGGACGCACAAAAGGCGCTGGCCAATACGGACGTTCTGTCGACCATCGACGCGGCTGGCTATGACGCCGTGTTCTATCCCGGTGGCCACGGCCCCCTGTGGGATCTGGCCGAAGACGCCGACAGCATCAAGCTGATCGAAACGGTCACCGCCGCAGGCACCCCGCTGGGTGCCGTCTGCCACGCGCCCGCTATCTTCAAGAACACCAAGTCGGGCGACAAGCCGTTGGTGTCTGGCAAGACCGTTACCGGTTTCACCAACACCGAAGAAGACGCAGTCGGCCTGACCGGCGTGGTCCCTTTCTTGGTCGAAGACATGCTGAAGGCCAATGGTGGCAACTATCAAAAGGGTGCCGACTGGGGATCCTTCGTTGTCACTGACGGCAAGCTGGTCACTGGCCAGAACCCGGCATCGTCGGAAGAAGCTGCGAAAAAGCTGCTAGCGCTGGTCTGATTTCGGCTATTAAAGATGAAGGGGCCGCAGCTACTGCGGCCCCTGTTTTTGTGTCGGCTTGCAAAGGCAAGCCTACACACCGGGGGCTTTGCCCCCGGAGCCCCAGGATATTTGGGACGAGACGAATAATCCGAATCAAAGGCGAGCTGTGTCAGTGCGCGTGGTTGTGATCTTTGCGATCGTTGTCATTGTCATTGTCATTGTCATTGTCATTGTCAGGAGCATCTCCGAAAAGCTGCGCCCCTTGGCAAGAATGGCGGCTGCATTCGACCTCGAGCGTGCTGTGCGCGATATCATGACCTGCCAGCAGGTGGCGTACCGCGTCCTTGACCGCGTCAGCGCGGGTCCAAGCGCCAAGCGCCACAACAATATGCGCGTCCACAGCGTTGCGCTTTTCGTCAATCATCCAAAGATGGACATGGTGCACATCGGCGACACCGCTCACAGCTCGGATCTCGGCAACGATCGCCTCTGCATCTGCCTCGGGCGGGCTGCCCAGCATGACCAGGCGGATGACGGGGCCAATCTCGCTTAGCGATTGCCACAGGATGTAGGCTGCGATGCCCAGCGTCACCACCGGATCAACCCAGGTCCAGCCGAACGTCAAGATCAGCATACCGGCCACGATTACCCCGACCGACCCCAGTGCATCACTGACATTGTGCAGAAACGCGGCGCGGATGTTCATGCTGTCCTTGCTCCGGGCATAGGTCAACGCGGCGGTGATCACGTCGATGATCAAGGCAAAGGCCGCGATCCAAATGACCAGCCAGCCGTTCACTCCTTCGGGTGTGATCAGACGGGCGATGCCTTCGTAAACGAGCCAGAGCCCGATGACGACCAGCGTGGTATAGTTGATCAAGGCTGCGACGACCTCTGCCCGCGCATAGCCGAAGGTCATGGATTTATCCGCCGGTCTGCGGGCGATCTTGCGCGCGCCAAAGGCAATGATCAGCGCAAGCGCGTCAGACAGGTTATGGATCGCATCGGCAATCAGCGCGAGGCTGCCTGACAGGATGCCGCCAATGATCTGCACAACAGTCAGCGCCAGATTGACGCCGACAGCCCCCGCGATCCGGCGATCAACGGCGTTTGGGTCCACGTGGTGATGATGTCCGCCCATATCTGTCCCCTTTGTTCATGAACGCCGCAGACCTCTGATCGGTTCAGTCCCGCGGTGCAGCGGCGCGGCGCAACCTGTCGTTGATCGCGACACCCAGCCCATGATCAGGAATAGTAGCCACGGCAATGGCCTGCGCCTCCATCGCATCCAGACGGTGCAGACAGTCAAACAGATTGGCCGCAGCCTCCCTCAGATCGCCGCTGGGGGAAAGAGACAGATCGCCGGCGACCGGGCCAAAACCCAGCATGACCTCGCCCTGTTCGGCTACTGATGCATTCAGGCGCACCGCGCCGCGCGGCGCGTAATGGCTTGCTAGCATTCCCGGCGCGGTGATCGCGCCCGTCCCGGTTGGACGGGTCAGGGGCTGACCAAGCGCCGCCTCCAACGCCTCAACCGCGACACCGCCAGCGCGTAGCAAGACCGGATCGCCGGTGACATCCACAATCGTGGATTCAACGCCAACACCGCAGGCCCCGCCATCGACAACGCCGTCAATCCGGCCGGCCAGCCCGGCCATGACATGTGCCGCCGTCGTGGGGCTGATGCGGCCAGAGGGGTTCGCACTGGGCGCAGCCACCGGACCGCCAAAGGCACGCAGCAGTCCCTGCGCCACCGGATGATCCGGCACCCGCACCGCCAGAGTCGCCAGCCCCGCCGTCACCAGCGTGGAAATTCCAGCATCACGCCGCAGCGGCAGGACCAGCGTCAAGGCACCGGGCCAGAACGCCTTCGCCAAACGGTAAGCCTGCGGGGTAAACGCCACCAATGCCTCTGCCGCTGCCAGATCAGCCACATGCACGATCAGCGGATTGAAACTGGGCCGCCCTTTGGCCGCATAAATCCCCGCAACCGCGTCAGAGCGTCGCGCATCCGCCCCCAGACCGTAGACGGTTTCGGTCGAAAACGCGATCAATCCCCCTGCGGACAAGACCTGCGCCGCCTTTGCCAGTCCCGCATCATCCGGCGCGTAGACGGCAGTTTCTGACGTGGCGTCTTC
>CAWUXN010000350.1:0-4977 GCA_963926415.1 uncultured Loktanella sp. | reverse complement strand
GCAGATCGGCATAATTGCCCGGCTGGCTGCGCCAAAAGGCAGAGGCATTGAGCGATCCCCCGGCAAAGCTGCCGCGCCATGCCAGTTCGCGGCTGATCTCGCGCCCGCTGGGGGCAAGATTGATACGGCGCAAGGCGTTTGTCGCGCTCAGCGTTTCATAGGAGTAGGCAATCGGTAGCAGCAGGTTGATCCCGCCCGAGCTGACTCTGAGGGGCTGCGACAAGCGAAGCGAGAGACTGTCATCGCTCTGGAACACAGCATAGCGGCTGGCGTCCACGGCCCAGCCATTGCTGGTAAGAAGCGAGCCCGGGGACACCCTCCCGCCGATCCGCGCCTTGGTCCAGCCCTGCCGCCAGGCTGCTCCCAGCCGCCAGTTCGCACCGGGGTGCCACGCGCCATTGAGGTCAATAAACATGGAGTCCGCCCCGCGCGCGCCAAAGACCTGATGCAGATGCGCACCAAGAACGCTGCGGTTTTCGCTCAGCCAGCTGGCACCAAGGCTGGTTTCGAAAGCGCCGAAGCGGCGATCGAACGACAGGCCCATCCGCACGAACCGGTCTTGCCTGCGTGCTTCACTAAGGCTCTGCCCAAAGGCATAAGGCGAGCCTGACAATACCTTGCCATTCTCGGCCGCAAACGTCGCGCCCCATGGCCCGAAGCTGCGGCGCAGCGCCAGAGCCGTCAGCCCGGTACGCGAAAAGCCGAAATCGCCACCGGGATCGCTCGCGACAAGGAAGGCGGGGCGCGTCTGCCCTTGCAGCTGCGCCACCACGCCATAGGCGCTCATCGCATAGGCAAAGCCGAAGCTGGCGCGCGGAGACAACCGCGTGACCACCTTTGCCGCGAGTACCCGCGCGACTTCGGCATCGCGCAGTGACAAGCGGATCAGCCCTGAAGGCTCACGACCGCCAATCTGCGGCGCGGCGAGCGAGAAAGCGAGGCTTGCCTCACCCAGCGATGCATTGACACTGCGCCCTTGCCCGAGCAGCGCCCCACCCAGCCGCGGCGTGACCCGCGTCGTGCGCAGACTCGCCCCCAGATCGACGCTGTAGGCCCGTCCATAGCTATCAAGCACAATGGCATTGAGTTGCGCGCCCTGGCCGGTATCGCCCATCGCGGCGGAAGTCACCACGGCGCTATCGCCCAGCGGGATCAAGGCCGTTCTGTTGTCCGCCAGCGAAGTGACGCCTTGTGGCGCGAAGGCAGCGCCAATGTTCATCAGGCCCCGGCCATAGACCGTATCACTGCCCGCCGCGCCCAGATCGCTCGCGGTGCGCAGCAGCAGGTCCACCGTCTGCGCGGCGGCGAGATTGGGGAAATACTGCCGCAGCAGAGCCGCGGCCCCGGCGATCTGCGGCGCAGAAAAGCTGGTGCCCGAAACCACGGTAACGAATTGCTGCCCGCTGGCATCGGTGGTGATCTTGATCTGGCCATTTTCATAGACGCAGCAGACCTGCTCACCAAGCGCCATCAGATACCAGGCCGCCTCGGTTCCGGCAAGGTTGGAGAAGCTGGAGATGGCGTTACTCGAATCAACCGAGCCGGCGATAATGACATTGCCATTACCCGCCAGCCGCAGGCCGACGGCGAACACATCGGGGTTGTCGGTGCTGGTGACGCCGTCATTCCCGGCAGACACCACCACTACGATCCCCGCCGCTGCTGCACGCCCGATGGCGGCATTGAGCGCGCCGTTGGGCGGCGATCCGCCGAGCGAGATGTTGATCACCTTGGCTCCGCCCGCAATCGCCCGGTCAACACCAGCGGTAATCGCCGTATCGGAAAAGCCGCAGCCGCCCGAATCGCCAACGAGCGGCGTGGCGCAGCTGCCCGGCGAATCGGCGCGCAGGGCCTGGATTGTCACTCCCCAGGCGACGCCCAGCATGCCTAGGCCATCGCGCGCGGCAGCGGCGGTTAGCGCCACCTGTGTGCCATGCGAGCTATCGACATTATTCAGCCCTCGCGATCCCGCAACATCGGCAGAAGCGCTTGAAATCCGTCCGGCAAATTCCGGATTGCTGGTATCAATCCCCGAATCGATGATCGCCAGAGTCACCCCCGCCCCACTTGCCCCCAGTTGCCATGCCGGAATGGTGTTCTGCTGGCTCGGTCCGGTGGATCGGCGGTATTCGGAGGTGTCAAAGACGGCGGCAGGGGTTGGGGTTGGGGTTGGGGTCGGCGTTGGTGCCGGAGTTGGTGTGGGAGTAGGCGCAGGGGCGGGCCTTGGGGTGCTGACCGTACCGCCGCCGCCACAGCCTTGCAGCACCAGCACCACGGCACAAATCATACCGCTTCGCGATAGCACCTTGCGGCGATGATTTCCGTCAGAGCAATTAGCGATCATTCTCCATGTCTCCTTTGCAGATAGATGTCTCCCAATGTGAAAGCCTAGCTCAGATTATGCGGCATTGTCACGTTAACTTGGCTGACGATCTTCGATCGATCCTGATAAACTGATGGGATGCAGAAAATATCCTTCGATCGCCATCGCTGCGTCACATCCGTCACATCCGTTCAGGAAACTGGGTCTGAATATTAACATAAATGGATTTTCAGTGTGCTTCCAATAACCCTTGACTTGGATGCTGCTGGAAGGACCCGCTTTTTCAGCCTTGCCTTGTTCGATCTGGCCTATTGGGCCAGTGAGTGCCGCAGGATCTCTGGGCTGTAGACTGCTCCACAGATTCAGCCGCCCGGAACCTTGAATCCAAGCCGCTCGGCTATCGGTGTTTGAAATGTGTGCCACTGCCGATGGCCATCATTACCCCAGTGAACGTGACGCTTGTGACACTTGTGACGGGTTTTCTAACTGCAAACAGAACGGAGAAAAAACAAAATCCGCTGCCAAACCATTTTTTCAGCTTGTCTAAGAGCAGTAGGATAAAGCGTCACATCCGTCACAAGCGTCATAGCGTGAGCAGTTGCGACTGCTCCCGCCCCTCGCTCAGGTGCAACCGGGGGAGAAACGACACCCTATTTATCGACAAAAGCGATCAAATATGCTACTTACGAAGGATATTTCGATTAATCGCGGAGGCGAACATGGGCGGCATCGGTTCTGGGCGGCGTAGCAGCCGGATGACTACAGACGAGTGCATCCGCCTCGACCTCGCGCACCTGAAGCAGCTCGGCATGCTCAAGCGCCACTGCCTCAACCGGCGGGTCGTGTCTTGGAGCTGCCGTGGTCGAAGAACGGCCGAACTGACCGTGGTCGCAGACGTGCACTGCAACGAGCCGTACCCGTGCCTGAAGTTCACCGGATACGCGAACGGGCAGAGCGTTGACTGCATGGTCTGGCTGGACTGCGTGCCGATGCCCTTCGGCGGGGAGCGTTGGTACGCGCTGTGTCCGATGACCGTCCGCAAGTGCACCACGCTGGTCCTACCGCCGGGTCAGTCCCGCTTCGCCTCTGTGAAGGGCTGGGGCGTGTCCTACGGCTCGCAACGAGAGTGTCCCATACACCGAGGCCACCGGGCCATCGGCAAGGCCGAGGCGCGGCTCAAGGCACTGTCCAAGTACACCCGCAAGCCGACGCGGGAACGGCTGCTGGACAGGCTGATCGAGCGGCAGGTGTTTGTTGAGGAGGAAATCGATAAGCTGGCGCAGATGGTGTTTTGAAACGGATACCGTCGGCTATCGATCAGCGAGCAGGCCCACTTACCGCTGGCGTAAGGAATATGGCGGGTTGAAGGCCGATCAGGCGCGGCGGATGAAATGCCTTGAGAAAGAGAATACGCTAATTCGCCGGGCGATCTTCGATCTCACTCTCGATAAGCTTATCCTGCAGAGGGCGGCGGGGGAAACGTGCAGTAAATAGCCTAAAGAATGTGACTTGAAACACCCCTCAAAATCACTTATCACGCCGACATCGTTCAGAAGGGCTTTAGCGCCCTGCCAACCGACCAACTCCGGCACCGGTGGCAAAACAACGAGGCTCGCAAGAGCAAACGAGGAGGTAACTATGATCGAAGACGCAACGTTTGAGGGGTTCCGCCTCTCCTACGGTCGTGGGCGCAGCTCAAGCGTAATTCTGCCCCATGCAATGATTGCCGATACGAAGGACAGCCTTATCGGTTGTTTGGCGGCTAAGCTTTTAAACACGCCGGGCGGCTGGTCTAAGGCGAAAGAGCGGATGCGGCAGCATCTGGAGCATCTCTCATGCAATCATGGGTATGTAGGCGCATGGCTCGACTGCCGCGACTATCAGCTAACCAGAGTGGGACAATCGTTCCAGTACGACGTCCCGCTGGGCAAAAGGGGCATCCTCAGTCGGTTCGCCGGAAAGCGAGTTCGGCTGGTGTGCACGTACAACGGGCAATTTCGAACTTGGGTGCGTGTTGGACCGGCGTGGCATGGTTGTGAGTGAAATGAACGGAAGGACGAACGATGGTTTTTGTAAAGACTGCATGGGGTGGCTTTCACGAGCCGCCCTACACGGAAGAAGAACAGTTGGAGCTTGCGCGGCGCATGAGGGGCGTGGTGGCATTTACAAGCCACCAGCACCGTCAGCCTCCTCGCCCCCCTGAAGACCGTAAAGAGTAAAGAGAGCGGCTATGCCCGGCAGGGCAACACCCTGCCAGCGTGCCTCGCGAAGGCCTTCAAACCCACGTTCGCTGAAAATGCGCCGCGCTGTTTGGATGTCTTCGCAAGTAGCACCAAAGCCGCGTGCCGCGTAATCCTCGTCGAGCAGAGACTTATCTCCACCTGAGTCACACGCATTACTGAGTGGAAACGGATCATGACATTTCGGCACGGGCAGCGCTTGAAGAGCGCATTCCGCGACACCTACGGACACGGCGGCTGGGCGGACGTGCCGTCGGACGTGCCGGCGCGCGCGCGAACGACGAGCGCTCATCTGGAGGGACCTGCCTAGGTAACCGCCCGCGGCTCGCGGAGTCAAGCAGTCGGGGTCGTCCCCGGTGCCCACCGAACATCGCGGTACACCCCGATACGTACGACGAACGACGAAGGGCGCCC
>CAWUXN010000349.1:0-4286 GCA_963926415.1 uncultured Loktanella sp. | reverse complement strand
TGCAGTTGCAGATGCTGCGGGCAAAGGCGGGCATCGGCATCGCCCATGATTTCGCGCTGCCCTTCGCGCCAGAGGTGCGGCGCGTGCTGACGGATGATCTGTCGCTGGTGCGATCCTTTTATCTGGTGCGGCATACGGTGGACCGGCGGTCGGATCGGCTTCAACGCTTTGCAATGGCGCTGAGTGATGGTCTGCGGGCTGAGGTGCAGCGGCTGGAATCATTGACAGGGACTGCCACCGTCTGAAACGTTGTTTAAACGCGCTGTAACGGGAGAATAGTCATGCTTGTAAAACAAATTCTGGGCTCCAAGGCTTCGCAAGAGATGTTTTGGGTGAAACCGGGGGATCGTGTATCTTCAGCGGCCAAGATAATGTCGGATAACCGGATAGGCACTGTGATTGTCAGCGAAGACGGCAAATCGCTGATGGGGATCCTGTCTGAACGCGACATCGTGCGACAGATCGGCAAGGGCGGCGCGGGCTGTATAGACGATCAGGTCGAAACGCTGATGACCGCTAAAATCACCACCTGCACGCCCCAAGACCAGTCCGATGTCGTGCTAGAGATGATGACAACCGGACGCTTTCGCCACCTGCCAGTCATGCGCGACGGCGAGATGATTGGCTTGATTTCTATCGGCGACGTCGTAAAGGCGCGGCTGTCGCAATTGGCGATGGAGAATAACGCCCTTGAAGGGATGATCATGGGGCATTGACCCTTTGACCACCGGGTCGGCCTTGCAAAACGTTGCAAAATGCGGTTTTGCTGCGCTCGCGAGATAATATTGCGAGGCCGACCATGCGTATTGGGCTGTATCCCGGCACCTTCGATCCCGTCACCCACGGGCATATTGATATAGTGCGGCGGGCCTGTTCGCTGGTCGATAAGCTTGTGATCGGGGTCGCGATCAACCGCGACAAGGGACCACTGTTTAATCTGGACGAACGGGTCGAAATGGTCCGCTCAGAGGTGGTGCCACTGGGTGCCCCGCAGGGGACCGAAATAATTGTGCATCCCTTTGAAAACCTGCTGATTCATTGCGCCCGCGACGTGGGCGCGGGGGTCATTATCCGCGGCTTGCGGGCGGTTGCCGATTTCGAATACGAATTTCAGATGGTGGGCATGAACCGCAGTCTGGATAATTCAGTCGAGACGGTCTTTTTGATGGCCGATGCCAAGAACCAGGCGATCGCCAGTAAGCTGGTCAAGGAAATCGCCCGGCTTGGCGGCGATGTGTCGAAATTTGTCACGCCAGCGGTTGATGCTGCGCTGCAGCAGAAATTCAGCAAGGCCTAAAGGCTGGACGCGAAAAAGGCGGCAACTGCGTCCTCCGTTACCGCCTTTAGGCGAATAAGATTATGGGTTTAGCTATAGACTGCTTGGCGTGCGATCTGCGCCGCATTGTCGCGGTCGATGTTCAGTTCCAGCGTTACATCCAGCGGCTTGGAGGAAATCTCGTGCTTAGTGCTGGCGTAAACCGCACGCTTGGATATGGCCTGGCGACTGGTGTCGATCAGGGGCATGGCATGCTCCTTTCGGGGAAGAGTTTGCGTTTGTCTTTACCTCTAACTAACGTTGCTGCGGTGCAGCACAACTGACGTGGCCGATGACCTGCCTTTCTTCTGGTGCAGGGCCGCTGTAAAAAAATTAGCCTTATTTTCAAATACGCGCCGTGTCTCGCCGGGGCGTTTCTGGCCCGCGATCACCACCGCGTCCGACATGTGGTGCAAATGAAAAGGGCCGCCCGAAACGGACGGCCCCAGCATCGTGCAATTGATCGATCTTAGATCAGTTTGCCCATGGCGACAGCGACGTCAGACATCCGGTTTGAGAAGCCCCACTCGTTGTCGTACCAGGTCAGGATGCGGACCATGTTGCCCGCCAGAACCTTGGTCTGGTCCATGTGGAAGGTGGAAGAGGCGGGGTCGTGGTTGAAGTCAGTGCTGACCATCGGCAGATCGGTGTAAGCCAGAATGCCCTTCATCGGGCCATCAGCCGCAGCGCGGATCGCGTCGTTGATTTCCTGAATGGTGGTGTCGCGGCTGGATTCGAACGTCAGGTCAACGACCGACACGTTCGGGGTCGGCACGCGGATCGCAACGCCATCCAGCTTGCCATCCAGCTCCGGGAGAACAAGGCCAACAGCTTTGGCAGCGCCTGTCGAGGTTGGAATCATAGACAAGGCTGCAGCGCGGCCGCGGTACAGATCCTTGTGCATCGTATCCAGCGTCGGCTGGTCGCCGGTGTAGCTGTGGATCGTCGTCATAAAGCCTTTGTTGATGCCGACGGTGTCGTTCAACACCTTGGCTACGGGCGACAGGCAGTTCGTGGTGCAGGACGCGTTCGACACGATGATGTCGTCCTTGGTCAGAGTGCTTTCGTTAACGCCGAACACGATGGTCTTGTCAGCGTTGGTGCCGGGGGCGGAGATCAGAACCCGCTTGGACCCGTTCTCTAGGTGCGCCTGGCAGGCCTCCTTGGAGGTGAAGATACCCGTGCATTCCAGCACCACGTCCACGTCGCCCCAGGGCAGATCGGCAGGGTTGCGCAGGGCGGTCACGCGCATCGGCCCACGGCCTGCGTCGATCGTGTCCGTCGTCGTCGTGACGGTGCCGGGGAAGCGGCCATGCACCGAGTCGAAACGCAGCAGGTGGGCGTTAGTTTCAACCGGGCCCAGATCGTTGATCGCGATGACCTCGATATCGGTGCGACCGGATTCAATGATCGCGCGTAGCACGTTGCGTCCGATACGTCCGAATCCGTTGATTGCGACTTTGACGGCCATGATGTCATCCTTTGCTAAGTGATTTGCGGCGAGGCTGCCGCATTTGGCGCGAACATTGCAATTTTCGCGCAAAGGTCAAGTGCTGCACGTCAGCGCCAGACGGGAATCCACCCCAGCAGGTCGTAGAATTTGCGCGCAAGAAACAGCGGTGCGCCCAGATGTAGAACGAAATTATCCAGCGCGAAGAATGCCGCGATAAAGATTAGAAGAATGCTGCTATAAATATTACTAGGCCGATTGCGAGCGCGTTTTTCATGCGCGCCTTGTAATCGCGAACGGCGGCGCTGCCTAGTCATAACGGGCGATCCGGGATAGCCAATTGGTTGCGGCGCGGGTTGGTCGCTCTAGGCTTGCAAAAACGTGAAGAGAAGAAGGAAGTTACCATGAGCGGCTTGCTGGCCTTGCTGGACGACGTTGCAGCGATTGCAAAGGTGGCTGCGGCCAGCGTGGACGACGTGATCGGGCAGGCCACCAAGGCGGGCTCCAAGGCCGCCGGTGCCGTGATTGACGACGCCGCTGTCAGCCCGAAGTATGTGCATGGCTTCGCCCCCGCCCGCGAGCTGCCGATCGTGTGGAAGATCGCGCGCGGATCGTTTTTCAATAAACTCGTTATCCTACTGCCCATCGCGCTGCTGCTATCGGCCTTCGCCCCATGGGTGATCGCGCCGCTGCTGATGCTGGGCGGCGCTTATCTGTGCTTTGAGGGCGCAGAAAAGATCATGCATACCTTTTCGCATAGTGACGCCCATTCCCAAGCGACGGGCGATCCCGCGCATCTGGAAGAACAGAAAGTTAAAGGCGCGATCAAAACCGATTTTATCCTTAGCGCCGAGATTATGACGATTTCTCTGGCTGCAATTACGACACCCAACATCTGGACGCAGGCCGCCGTGCTGGCCTTGGTCGGGATCGCGATCACGGTTGCTGTTTACGGCGCTGTCGCGGCCATCGTTAAGGCCGACGATCTGGGCCTGCTGATGGCGAACAGCGGCCGCCTTGGTCTGACCCGCGCGCTGGGACGCGGTATCGTGCACTGGATGCCGACGTTTTTGTTCGTGCTGACGTGGGTTGGCACCGCCGCCATGCTGTGGGTTGGCGGGCAGATCATCGTGCATGGTCTGGGACAGCTGGGCTGGCACCTGCCAGAGGAGATCATTCACGGCTGGGCCGTTGCGGTCGGTCATATGGTGCCTGAAAACTATACCGGTGCCGTCGAATGGATTACGACCGCATTCTGCGACGGTGTGCTTGGCGTCTTGCTGGGCATCCTGATCATCCCGCTGGTGAGTTTTGTCATCGCACCGCTATACCGCGCCGTGCGCCCCGCATGATCAATCTGGCCCTGCTTGGTGCGCGCCTGCTGACCGGGGCCTTGCTGGTGGGCGGGGCTTTGCAAAAAAACGATCTCTCCCGGTGATGCGGGCGGGGTACAGGTGGGGATAGGGCTGCCCTTCATGCTGGTCTGGCCCGCGCTGTTCTATGATGCGCTTGCAGGGCTGG
>CAWUXN010000348.1:0-6903 GCA_963926415.1 uncultured Loktanella sp. | reverse complement strand
CTGAAGGTCGTAGGTTCAAATCCTACTCCCGCAACCAAATCAAACCTAAAACACAGTCGCTAGCCGCCTCAGGGTGGTTGTTCGCGTTTCCTTTTTCCGTGGTGCTACGCTGGGGCTACGCGATCTTGTGTGCTGTTAAGGTGGTCTCCCGGTGTTCAATGCCGCATCACAAGGTAAGTTACTCCACGAGGCAGGGGCGGCGATTGTGACTCAGACCTATCGTTTCTGGCACCGATCCTGAGAACGTAATTTAAGTAGTCGTCTGGCCTAGATATTTGGTCCCGGAATTTGGTGGCTCGGATTTAGGATGAAGCGATCTGGCTCTGAAGCCCAGATTTTACAGATGTATTAGTAGGGCGTTAGACCGTTGAGTGTCTTGAGCCTGCGAACGAAGTTGTATGCGTCCATGAAGTCTCGGGGTGCAGGTCAACATCCATCGCATTAAACGGCGGCATAAATGCGTCGGGTGCAAAGCAGTTGAAAGGGGGTCATCTTCTCACTGGGGCTGCGATCCCTCCAAGCCTCACCCAATGGCCCTTCTCGATGAACCGAGGGGCATGCTGTACTCGTTTTGACGGCTTTGATCTCTTTCGTTTTGAAAATCAGCAGACAGAAAATCAGAGCCTACGCCAGTGCGCTGTTTCCAGAGCATAATTCATTTGCACCAAACCGTCACGTTTAACTCTTGGCAAAACAGGTCCCTGCGCTAGTTCAGGGTTTAATTAGCAGCTTCGTTTTCATGCAACCATACGCAGACAAGGACCACCAGATCATGCCCTCAAAACTCATCCTAGCCTCTTTCGGGCTGACAGCCGCTCTATCATCTGCGGCTCAGGCAGACATTGTTGTATCGTCTAAAATTGATACAGAGGGCGGTCTGCTGGGAAACGTAATCGCTCTCGCGCTCGAGGATGCAGGCCTGCCGGTCGAGCGCCGCTTGCAACTGGGCGGGACGCAAGTGGTCAGAGAGGCTCTGCTGGCCGACCAGATCGACCTGTACCCGGAATATACAGGCAACGCGGCGTATTTCTTTAACGAGGCCGACAGTGAGATCTGGAAGGATGCAGCGGCTGGCTATATCCGCGCAGCAGAGCTTGATCTGGATGCGAACAACCTTGTTTGGCTGCAATCTGCTCCAGCCAACAACACCTGGGCGATCGCAGTGACCGGCCCGGTTGCGGCGGACAACAGCCTTGTCACCATGTCCGATTTCGGCGCTTGGGTCGCCGGGGGCGGCGAAATCATGCTGGCCGCCTCGACAGAGTTCGTGTCGTCCCCTGCCGTGCTGCCTGCGATGCAAGAGACATATGGCTTTACGCTTTCGCCCGATCAGACGGTTGTTTTGTCGGGCGGCGATACGGCGGCCACGATTCAGGCCGCGGCGCGCGGCACATCGGGCGTGAACGCGGCGATGGCCTATGGCACCGACGGCGGCGTCGGCGCGACGGGTCTGGTCGTGATGGCCGACGACAAGGGCGTGCAGCCGGTTTATGAACCTGCCCCCGTCATCCGGGGCGAGGTGTTGGCCGAATATCCCACGATCCCAGACGTTCTGAACCCGATCTTTGCCGGATTGGACATGGCGACGCTGCAAAAGCTGAATGGCCGTATTCAAGTCGGCGGAGAGCCGGCAGAGGTAGTTGCGCGTGATTACCTGACCCAAATCGGGGTCCTGAAGTAATTCCCGCACAGCGATCATACTCATCAACAGGCCCGGTGTTTTCAGCGCCGGGCCTGTTGTTTTTTGTCCTTGGACTTGCGGCTCTGACCGCGCCCTACATGACCTTGGCCGCAAACCGCATCGTTGCGGGCGATGGCTTTCGGGTGTGGCAGCTTGCGGCACCCGGTAATTCCGTGCTTGCTTTGCTGCTGCTGGTGGCCGGGTTGGTGATGGGCGTGCTGGGCGCATGGCCATACCTGCGCGTGGCTGGTGCCGCTTTGGGGCTGGCGGCGCTGGTCTGGTTGCTGACGCTTGGCGGTACGTCGCTGCTGGACGGGGCAGGGGAGTATGCGCGGATCTCGCCTGCTGCCGGATTTTGGTGCCTTCTTGTCGTGCTGGGGCTGTTGCTGGCGGATGGGTTGGCCAGCTTGTCGCCCGGGCCATGGGCTCGGCTTGGAATTTTGGCGGTGGTGCTTAGTGTAATGGCAATGCTCTTGATGTCGGGTCTGCTCTCTGGCCTGTCGATCATGCAGGAATTTTCCAGCCGCAAGCCTGCGTTCTATGATGCTCTGTCGCGGCATCTGTGGCTGTCGCTCGGCTCGCTGCTGGTGGCGGCAGTCATCGGCCTGCCGCTGGGTATCGCATGTTATCGCAGCCCCCGCCTGCGCGACGCCCTGTTGCCGGTTCTTAGCTTTTTGCAGACGATCCCGTCGCTGGCGATGTTTGGCATTATGATCCCGCTGCTGGGCTGGGTGGGTGATACCGTGCCCGGCGCGCAGTCCATCGGCATCGCCGGGATCGGCTTTGCGCCAGCCTTTATCGCGCTAGTGCTGTATTCCTTATTGCCCGTTGTCGCCAATACGGTCGCCGGTTTGAATAGCACGCCACCCGCCGCACAAGAGGCGGCGCGCGGCATGGGCATGACGTTCCTGCAACGGCTGTTCAAAGTTGAGCTGCCGCTGGGCCTGCCGATTATTTTTGCCGGTCTGCGGATCGTGTTGGTTCAGAACATTGGCCTTGCAGTGATCGCCGGGCTGATCGGTGGCGGTGGCTTTGGCACCTTTGTGTTTCAGGGCCTGAACCAGACCGCGACCGATTTGATCTTGCTGGGCGCTTTGCCGACTGTCGTCCTTGCCCTTGTTGCGGGTGTTCTGATGGACATCCTTGTCGCCCTGACAAAGCCCAACGTCCGTCATGTTTCAGAAAGTGCGCCATGATCGAAATTGACCAGATATCCAAGGTCTATGACAGCAAGGCGGCAGTCGATGCGGTTTCGATGACGGTGCAGACCGGCACGATCACGGTGATCGTCGGCACCTCCGGCTCTGGCAAGACGACGCTGTTGCGCATGATTAACCGGCTAGAAGAGCCCACTTCTGGCGAGGTGCGGATCAACGGCGTGGTGACGACCACGATGCCGGGTCATATCCTGCGCCGCCGCATCGGCTATGCCATTCAGGGGCATGGGCTGTTCCCGCATCATTCCGTTGGGCGCAATATCGCGGCGGTGCCGCAGCTTCTTGGCTGGTCCAAGGACAAGACCCGCGCCCGCGTGGACGAGCTGCTCACGCTTTTTTCGATGGACCCTGACCAGTTCCGGGACCGCTATCCGGCAGAGCTGTCAGGCGGGCAGCAACAGCGTGTGGGCGTAGCCCGCGCCCTGGCGTCGCGGCCCGATCTGCTGTTGATGGATGAACCCTTTGGTGCGCTTGACCCCATTATCCGGGCCCGTGCGCAGGCTGATTTGCGGCGCATCCAGCGCGCGCTTGGATCGACGATCATGCTTGTGACCCACGACATGGAGGAAGCGATCCATCTGGGTGACCGGGTTGCCGTCATGGACGGCGGACGGTTGGTGCAGCACGGCACGCCCGCCGAAATCATTCAGCACCCGGCGACACCCTTCGTTGCCGATATGGTTGGCGGTGTTGATCGTCCTTTGCGGCTGCTGTCGCTGATACCGGTGTCTGATCTCATCGAGGACGGACCAGCCACCGGTGCGCCCGTCGCGGCGCAGGCAAGCCTCCGCGATGCGCTGTCCGAGTGCCTGTGGACCGGACGCGATGCCCTGCCTGTCGCGCGCGATGGTGACGTCATCGGTCGGGTCACCTTGCCAGCGATCCGCGCACGGGCGCAGGGCGCAACATGAAGGTTGGCACGTTCGCACGCGCGGTGCTTGCCACGCTGCTTGTGGCTCTTGTTGTGCGCCCCGGTTGGTTCGCATGGGCCTTTGCGCCGTTCGCCCCCACAAGCGGGCCGGTGATCTATGAACGGGCCTCGCTGCTGTCGCTCTCGCTCAATCATCTGGGGCTGGTCGTGCTGGCCTCTGTCGCTGCGACGCTGGTGGCGGTGACGCTGGCGATCCTTGTGACGCGGCCCGCCGGGGCGGCGTTTCTACCGCTGTCGCGCACGATCACCAGCATCGGTCAGAGCTTTCCACCCGTCGCGGTCCTTGCCTTGGCCGTGCCCGCCCTTGGCTTCGGCTCTGGGCCGACGCTGGTGGCGCTGTTTCTGTATGGTTTGCTGCCGATCTTTGAAAACGCGATCACCGGGCTGACAACATTGCCCACCGCCACGATGGAGGCCGCGCGCGGCATCGGCCTGAACCGCTGGCAGAAGCTAAGCCAGGTTGAGCTGCCCCTCGCCTTGCCCGTGATCCTGACAGGCATCCGCCTGTCGGTGGTGATCGCCCTTGGCACAGCGACCATCGGGTCCACCGTCGCGGCCAAGACGCTGGGTGAAGTCATCATCGCGGGACTTTTGACCAACAATACGGCCTATGTTCTGCAGGGCGGCCTGATCGTTGGCCTGTTAGCTGTTCTGATCTATGACGCCATGATCCGGCTGGAAACATATCTAACGCTACGAATGTACGGTGGGGCCGCTGCGCGCTAGACCTCCGCGGTATTCGGAATCTGGAACGAAAAAGCTAGTTTTTCATCAGTTGATGTGACGGTCAAGGTGCCGTCGTGGCCCTTTGCGATTTCGGGCGCGATGAATAGTCCCAGTCCCAACCCCTCGCGGCTGGGGCGGTCGCCGCCGCGTTCGATCGGCATGAAAAGGTTCGGCAACATCTCTTCAGGGATCTTGGCCCCGCCTGATCGTCGGCCTTCCCCGGACTGAAGAAAGAGGGACCCATGACTAATTATATCGCCACAAAAATGAACAAGACCGCCGACCACCCTGTCCGCCGCACATTTCGCGCGCTCAATGCCTTGGCGGGGCGCTTACCTTGGTCAGTTCCCGCACTGGTGGCCCGCTTGATCCCGGCTTGGGTCTTCTGGGCCTCTGCCCGGACCAAAGTTGACGGCTTCGCCATTGCAGGCGGCTCCTGATGGTTGTTTGAAAACGAATACGCACTGCCAACCATCCCTTCGGCCGTTGCCGCCGTGCTGGCGACGCTGGCAGAGCATATCTTGTCCGTGACACTGGCGCTGGTCATTGCGACCCGCGTTGCAGCGGCGGCGCTGCTGGGGATGACATTGGTTATTCAGGTGTTTGTATATCTTACCGCCTGGGTCACGCATGGGCTGTGGGCCGCTTGTTTCTTGGTGCTGATTACCAAGGTGCCAGGGGCGCTCTATCTTGATCAGCCTTTGGGCCTTGACGACTAAAGCGCAGGCCTGTGCGTTCGCCGACCAGCAGACACGAAAAAGCCGGGGCGCATATTCTGCGCCCCGGCCCATGTCACACCTAGATTATTTCCAGGACGCGATGAGTTCGTCGTAACCGACGGTCATCGGCTCTTCGTCCTCATTTTCCAGCTTGGGCTTGGGTGCGCCCGGCTGTTCGTCCAGCCAGTAGGACGCGTCCTGCGGCTCGTTCATCACCGGACCCAGGTCACCCTGAATGCCAGAACGTTCGATCCGCTCCATCACGCTTTCCATGTCAGCACACAGCTGATCCAGCGCTTCTTGGGATGTCTTCGCACCGGACATTGCGTCGCCGATGTTCTGCCACCACAGCTGCGCCAGCTTTGGATAGTCAGGCACGTTGGTGCCGGTTGGCGACCACTGTGTCCGCGCAGGAGAGCGGTAGAATTCCACCAGACCGCCGAGCTTGTCAGCACGTTCGGTAAAGTGATCAGAGTTGACGGTGGACTCGCGGATGAAGGTCAGGCCCACATCGGATTTCTTCACGTCGACAGTCAGCGAGGTGACGAACTGCGCGTAAAGCCATGCGGCCTTTGCGCGGTCTTCCGGTGTGGATTTCATTAGCGTCCAGGAACCCACGTCCTGATAGCCAACCTTCATGCCCTCTTCCCAGTATGCGCCGTGCGGGCTGGGGGCCATGCGCCACTTAGGCGTGCCGTCTTCGTTCATCACGGGCAGATCGGGTGTCACGGTTGCCGCGGTGAATGCGGTGTACCAGAACATCTGCTGCGCAATGTTGCCTTGACCGGGAACCGGGCCGGCCTCCGAGAAGGTCATGCCCATGGCCGAGGGGGGCGAGTACTTTTGCAGCCAGTCAATGGCCTTGTCCACGGCATAGACAGCAGCCGGAGAGTTGGTTGCACCGCCGCGGGTGACGCAAGCGCCGGTGGGCTGAGAGTTTTCGTTGACGCGGATACCCCATTCGTCGACTGGCAGGCCGTTGGGCTCACCCTTGTCTCCCATTCCTGCCATGGACATCCAAGCGTCAGTATAACGCCAGCCAAGGCTGGGGTCTTTCTTACCGTAGTCCATGTTGCCAAAGACGTCACCATCGACACCCATGCGCGACAGATCGCGACCAGTGAAGAATTCTGCGATATCTTCATATGCGGACCAGTTGACCGGAACGCCCAGATCGTAGCCATACTTTTCTTTAAAGTCGGCTTTGTTCTGCTCGTCGTTGAACCAATCATACCGGAACCAATACAAGTTCGCGAACTGCTGGGTTGGCAGCTGATACAGCTTGCCATCCGGCGCAGTCGTGAACTCTGTTCCGATAAAATCATCGACGTTGAGCGTGGGGGACGTGACGTCTGCGCCTTCGTTGGCCATCCAGTCGGTCAGGTTGCGGACCTGCTGATAGCGCCAGTGAGTGCCGATCAAATCGGAGTCGTTGACGTAGGCGTCATAGATGTTCTCGCCGGATTGCATTTGAGTCTGCAGCTTTTCGACGACATCGCCTTCACCGATCAGGTCATGGGTGATCTTGATGCCGGTGATCGCGGTGAACGCGGGTGCCAGCACCTGGGATTCGTATTCATGCGTCGTGATCGTTTCGGATACGACGTTGATTTCCATGCCCTGGAACGG